>CALBHK010000347.1 GCA_937894565.1 uncultured Chlamydiae bacterium | reverse complement strand
CTCAGTGGACTCGCGCAAACAAACCAACATAACATTGAGCTATTTTCCTTTTATAAAGCCACACGATGGCAGCAAATGATCAAGCTTAATTTGCCTTCAGCCATTCCAACAGTGCTTTCTGGGTTAAAAACATCAGCGGGCCTATCGGTTGTTGGTGTTGTTTCAGGAGAATTTATTGCTGGCGGAGGCCTTGGAGGCCTTATTGATTCAGCCCGCTTGCAGCAAAGAGTTGATTTAGTTTACGCAGCTCTTATTTTGCTCTCTTTGATTGGTCTTTTAAGCTACAAAATAACAGAATGGGTTTTTCATACAACACTCAAACAATATTTTCACAGATAAACAATACAGATACCAGACTACGCCATCCCGCATATTTGAGAGCGATCAGAAATCTTATCAAAAAACACATCTAGCTAAAAACTCAGCGCAGCAAACTCTATTTAATTTAGTTTGCAAGACAATTGTTTTTCGTGAAAGCTGGTTTTATGAAAAAATTAAAGAAGAACCACTCAAACCATCTGTGATGGGTATCAAGCTTTCATTTTGGGATGAAGAAGTGAATCGACGCCCCTTTCCATACGTCTCTTTAATTAAGGTGATGGATAATAGGATTTTCTATTATTACGCAGATCCTACCACACAAAAGCTTCAAGAGCCCATTATAGAGACGTTTGAAGAAATTGGACTTAAGTTTGATTAAAAAACACGTTGAATAAAAATAGTTTATTCAGTACAATTTATTTAAATTTAATTTGGGTTTTTATTTATGAGTTCCATTTTTAGCTCTTTAGACGCTTTTTTAAATCATACGGAAGGGACTCTCATTTTTTATTCTGCTATTCCTATTTTCGGTACTTTAACGGGACTGATGCGCGCAACTATTGTAGGAGCTGTGCAGACTGTAGCGGCTTTAGCGATTGTCATTTTCTCTGCTTTTGCCATTTTGTTTAAATATGAAAAGCAAGCTTTGTGTAAACGCGCAGCGTGTCATATCGTACACGGTATCGGGAATATGGTGGGGGGGTGCATTGAGGCTATTCCCTTTATTGGTACTTTAAGTGTTGTGGTTCGGTTTGGTTGCTGTTGTTTTGGAAAAGGATCCTCCGGTTCGGCCCACTTTCTTGGATATGCCAGTCTAATTCAAGAAGAACGTAAGGATCATACTATGCAAAGTGCTCAAAATGTAAATCTTCCCTCTTACGAGCAGCACTACCGCAAATGCAGCCTCTCTCTTCCACTATTGGCACTTTAGTCAGACTATTGTTTTAAATGGATTTTTTCTTTAAAATCTATGTTGCCGGGGACCTTATAGAATTGGGGCTATCCGAACTAGGTCAGGACAGGAATGTAGCAGCCTTAAGGAAAATACTAAGCTACAAGCCATCTCCGGCACTTTTTTCAAAATGAGTGTCATCTTGCAGAAAAAAATTTCGCTTATTACAGTATTAGGCGCTTTTCTACTCTACTTTACATTGCAAGCATTCCTCTTTCCATTTTTTTACCTCTTAGCTTTTGGAACGCAAGATTATTATAAAATGGGCATCTACACGATTCTTTTTTCTTCTTCGACTGTTTTTTTATTGGTTTATCCACTTTCTCTTTGGAATGTATCAACGCTTTCTTTTAAAAGAGGCTTAGCGCTCATAGGTAAGACGATTTTATTTTTACTATTGTTATTCCCACTCTCTTTAGTGGCTGCCAATTTAATTTTTATGATGATTAATTTATTCTCTGCCGTTCCTTATGAGGTTATAGAACAAGAGGCTGTCCAGCAGATTAAACATTTAAGAGGCGATCCCTTTCGTTTTTGGCTTCTAGCTGTTTTTGTATCCACTCTTGTGCCGATAGCAGAAGAAATTTTATTTCGAGGGTTATTGCAAAATTGGTTAATGCGCTACATCCCTTCTTTTTTGGGGGTGGTTGTGGCTTCATTGATTTTTAGTGCTTTTCATTTGACTACAGGACAAGGAGTGACCAACCTCCCTATTTTTTCATCCCTATTTATTCTTTCTTGTTTTTTAGGTCATTTTTACAAACAAGAAAAAACGCTGTGGGCACCCGTTTTGCTGCATGGGTTGTTTAATTTCACTACCATTGTTTTTATTTATTTAGATTTTACATAAAAGACTTTACAAGCTCTGAGAGTGTTGGTAAACTTCTATTAAGTGCAAGGTAAGATTTATGACGATTAATGTCGATGCGGTAGGCATTTCTGATATCGGGCTGGGCCGAGAGAATAATGAAGACTATTGGGGGCGTTCGCAAAATTATCCTATTTTTATTCTAGCCGATGGAATGGGCGGTCACAGGGCGGGAGAGGTAGCAGCTAGAGAGGCAGTCACTACTTTTGTTAAAATTATAGATTCTAAACAGTTAAACCATTTAGAATTGGGTGAGGTCTCTGAACTGATTTTTAGTGCCATCGTAGAGACCAATGAGCGCGTCTATGCCATCGGAGCGGCAAATGAAGCTTTTAAGGGGATGGGCACCACTTTATGTGTGCTTTATATTTCGGATGAAGGGGTTGTTTGGGCCCATATCGGGGATAGCCGCATTTATCAGTTGCACAAGCGTCAGTTGCGTCAAATTACAAGAGATGACTCTTTACTTTCGGATATGTTGGATTTGGGGCAAATTGAAGAAGGCGGAACAGCAAGATTTCGTTATAAAAATATTCTAACAAAAGCTTTAGGAACAGATGTTTTTGTCGAACCCAGCGTTGAAATTAGCCATTTAGATATAGGGGATCGGTTTCTTCTTTGTACAGATGGTTTAACGGATGTGCTTGGTGCAGAGGATATAGAAGAGGTGCTCTGCAAGACACACGACTTAAATCAGGCAGCTAAACAGCTCATAGAGCTTGCTATAAAAAGAAATGCTCAGGATAATGTAACTGTTTTACTAGTTGATATTTTAGAAAAATGAAAAAAATTTATTTTGATAATAATTCCACCACACCTTTAGATCCAGAGGTGATCAAAGTTATTGAAGAAGAGTTGCTTAACTTTGGCAATCCCTCCAGCATCCATGCCTTTGGTCAAGAAATCAAAACGAAGCTCATTCAAGCCAGGCGCTCTATAGCCCATTGTTTGGGTGTCTCACCTACAGAAATTATCTTTGCTTCCGGCGGCACTGAAGGCATTAACATGGCCATTCGCGGCTTAATCGGTTCCTCTTTTCATGGAGAAATCATCACCTCTTCCGTAGAGCATGCCTGCGTTTATCAGACGTGTCAGAAAATGCAAGAGGTTGGCTGTTCTATAGTGGAGTTGCCTGTTGGAAATGAAGGCAGGATTCATTTAAAAGATTTACAATCTGCTCTACATGCCGGGACGCGGTTGATTGTTTTAATTGGCGCCAATAATGAAACAGGAGTATTAAATGACATTGAAGCGATTGCACAGATAGCGCAAAGAGCAAAAATACCCCTTATTTTAGATGGTGTTGCTCTTTTAGGAAAAGAAAAATTTCAAATCCCCCGTGGTGTTTCCATTGCCTGTTTTAGCGGACACAAGATTCACGCGCTTAAGGGAATTGGCTTTTCTGTGATTAGAAAGTTTACCGCCTGTGCTTCTCTTATTACGGGTGGGCCTCAGGAGCAAGAGCGCAGAGGCGGAACGGAAAATGTGCTAGGAATTCTTTCTTTAGCTAAAGCCATTGAGATCATGACTGATAAACTAGAAGCAAATGTAAATGGGATGAGAAAACTGCGTGATCATTTTGAAAAGAGGGTTTCGGATGAAATTGAGGGGGTGGTGCGCAATGGAGCAGCCGAGCGTGTGAGCAATACGTCTAATTTATCTTTCTTAGGTATTGATGGGGATGCATTCTTAATGAATTTAGATCTAGCCGGTATTGCGGTGAGTAGTGGTTCAGCATGCTCCTCAGGAGCGCTTGAACCTTCGCGCGTGTTATTGAATATGGGACTTTCACGCGAAACAGCCAAAACTTCTGTGCGCTTTACATTTAGCCGCATGAACACAATGGAAGAGGTGGACGCGGTATGTAATTTGCTACCAAAAATGATAAATCGTTTACGCTCTTTGTCTTAACTCACCTTACGCAAAAAAAGAATCGATCGTTTTTTTGTTTTGGATTGCGGTGGCTTGACACCGCTTTTGGCGATGCGGCTTGACCCGACATTCCGCTCTTCACAGGTTGAAAAAACGTAATCTTTTAATCCTCAGAGAGATAAAAAATGCTCGAAATATTTACAAATATTCCTGCGCTTTTTTATCTCACTGAGAATCAAAATATTACTTTTTTTTAACCAGGGAAGAGCGGAATGTCGGGTAAACAGCTTACTTTTTGTTTGACAATTAAGATATTCTATATATTATAGAACTCATACCTAAAATAACGAAAAAGCGAGCATGGCCAAAGAAGATAAACTAGTATTGGAAGGAGAGGTTGAAGAGTTATTGCCCAATATGACTTTTCGAGTAAAACTACAAAATGGGAAATTTGTGCTGGCACACTTAAGCGGTAAGATGCGGTTAAAAAACATCCGTGTTTCTGTGGGAGATGAAGTGAGGGTGGAAATGTCGCCTTATGATTTATCAAAAGCGCGGATTGTCTATCGTCAGAAATAAAAAATATAGAAAAACAATTAAGATGCTATTGCATTTTTTTTGTTAACAGTCTACACTAACAGCGTCTTAAGAAAAAAAGAGCCCAGATAGCTCAGTGGTAGAGCATTTGCATGGTAAGCAAAAGGTCGTAGGTTCAATTCCTATTCTGGGCAGTAAAAGAAAAAATTAAAAAAAGTCTCTATTTTTACGGAGGAAAACAGAAAATGGCAAAAGAAGCATTTCAGCGGACTAAGCCGCACGTTAACGTCGGAACAATTGGCCACGTTGACCACGGAAAAACAACATTAACCGCTGCGATTACAAAAGTGTTGTCAAAAATTGCAGGCAACAAGGCGTTTGCGTTTGATGAAATCGATAAGTCACCTGAAGAAAAGGCGCGTGGAATTACAATTAACTCATCTCACGTAGAGTATCAAACAGAAAATAGACACTATGCTCACGTGGACTGCCCAGGTCACGCCGACTATGTTAAAAACATGATTACCGGTGCTGCGCAAATGGACGGGGCTATTCTTGTAGTCGCGGCTACAGACGGGGCGATGCCTCAAACTAAAGAACATATTCTTTTGGCCCACCAGATGCAAGTGCCAAAAATTGTCGTCTTCTTAAACAAGTGCGACATGATCAGCGCAGAAGATCAAGATTTGCTCGAACTTGTAGAGGTTGAACTTCAAGAGCTTTTAGAAGCAAAAGGGTACCATGATAGTCCTATTATCCGAGGCTCTGCGTTAAGAGCTTTAGAGGGAGATCCTAAATACACAGTTTGTATCGAAGAGTTGATGAAAGCGGTAGATGAGTTTATTCCTACACCAAAGCGTGAAATTGAAAAACCATTCCTGATGCCGATCGAAGATGTCTTTTCTATCTCTGGACGCGGTACTGTAGTTACTGGAAGAATTGAACGTGGTAAAGTTAACGTCAACGATAAACTTGAAATCGTAGGTTTAGGTAATGCTCAACAAACTGTTTGCACAGGTGTTGAGATGTTTAATAAAACTTTAGATCAAGGATTAGCCGGAGAAAACGTAGGAATCCTGATTCGTGGCATAGACAAAGAGCAAGTTCAGCGTGGAATGGTTCTTTGTGCTCCAGGTTCTGTGAAGCCTCATACAAAATTTAAAGGCCCTGTTTACGTGTTGAAGAAAGAAGAAGGCGGTCGTCACAAACCTTTCTTTAAAGGTTATCGCCCACAATTTTATTTCCGTACAACAGATGTAACTGGTTCAATTGATCTGCCAGAGGGTGTAGAGATGGTGATGCCAGGAGATAACATCACAATTACAGGTACATTGATTTCTTCTGTAGCGATGGAAAAAGGGGATCTCTTTGCGATTCGTGAAGGTGGCCGTACTATTGGTGCAGGAACTGTATCCGAAATTCTCGAATAAGCTTCTAACTGGATAAAATGGCGCTGCGACACTGAGTGATGACTTAAGTGTTATACCTAGTGTGGGCGCCATCTGGTTAAGAAGATAACGAAATGGCATTGGGTGTGTAGCTCAGTTGGTAGAGCAGCGGTCTCCAAAGCCGCCGGTCGGGGGTTCGAATCCCTCCGCACTCGTTGTAAAGCAAGAACTCTTGTTTTTAAGGAGCTTTCTTTTTAAGAAATCTTAAGGAGTTTGTCCTTAAAGAGTTTGTCAAGGGTTTCTAAACTCCGATATAAAATAAGAGTGTATAGATGGATATAACAAGCGTTAGAAAAGTAAAGATGCAAGACGAAGTAGATAAACATAACACCAAACCTTCTCAAGATAAACTTTTTTCAGTGATCAGTGATTTTAAAGCTGAAATACAAAAAGTGACTTGGACAGAAAAAAAAGAATTGCTGAGCTACACAAAAGTTGTGATGGGATGCACGTTTGTTTTCGGTTTGGGAATTTACCTTGTTGATTTAGCCATCAATACATGCATGCATGGATTGTCGACGCTCGTTAAAATAATCGCCGGATAATAATGGCCA
>CALBHK010000346.1 GCA_937894565.1 uncultured Chlamydiae bacterium | reverse complement strand
GTTACACATCGCAGCCTGAAGGGCTGCAAGAGTTAGCTTGGGTGCGTATGCCTGCTCATCCTGTTTCTTCTTCTTCTTCTTCTCTATTCTGTTATCCTGTTCTTAATAGAAAATTAATGAAAAAATAGTAGAACCGTGGGAAATATTAAACATAGGCTGTTTTATGACCATATCGTTTCATGCCAAAGTAGGAATAGGAGTTAGTTCTGTCTCAGCTGGTGCTGCAGCGGGATGTGTAGTTCTTGCAGCAACGAGTGTAGCTTTTGGCCCCGTAGCTCTAATAACAGCTCTGGCTTTGATTGCGTTTACGGGTTTGTCTTCAATGGCTACTGCTGTAAATATTATTTCTAATCAAGAAAAGCCGCCGCTTGATCAAGAAAAGCCGCTCTCTCATTTTAAGACAATGGCATTCTTATTGCAAGCTTTCGCAAAAGGTGTGACGGAAAGTTGCTCACCTGAACTCAGTTATACCTGTATATTTGCAGTTCCAACGGTTGGAGTCATTCTAGGCTCTGTATATCTAGGCGCGGTAGGAGGTGTAGCCTGCACTGTAGGGAGTGTTATTTTAGGTGTAGCCTCTGTAGCTTTAGCAGCTATCACTCTATTTTGTTTAATCATAGCTTGTATATGTGCTAAAGTAAAATCAGGTTCACACTAAATAGACATTATCTTGTAAAAGCGCTGCCATTGACGATTTCAATCAGTGTATGAGTGGGGGTGCTAATTCCTTCTGGGCGTATGGTAGATGTAATAAAAGATTGCCCCAAAGAGCCGACATATTCGATCAGCTTATCTCTGCGTTTCTTATCCAAACTCAAACCTAAATCATCAATAAGCATCAGTGGTTGATCGCCAATCAGTTCGTTTAATAAATGCCAGCCAGCTAATCTAAGGACAGTGACCAGCGTTCTTTTTTGCCCCTCGCTTCCAAATATTCTCATGTCTTGAGTGCCTAAAAAAATGCCTAAATCATCGCGGTGAGGGCCATTTTGAGTAGAGCCTACCTGCAAATCTCTTTCCCTACGTGCAAAAGCGGCACTATAAAGAGCTGCGATTTTATCGGCTTCCCTTGGGAGGTTCGCAATTCTGGATTGATAAACAATGGATAACTGAGCACTTTCGTGACTGATCTCTTCATGCATATGCTGGCAATGCGGTAAAATTCTCTCTATAGTTTCTAGTCGCTTAGCCACCACATAACCTGCAGCATGCCCCATTTCATGTTCCCACGATTCAATTCCTAGAGTTCTTTGGATGCGCAGCAGTTGGTTGCGTTGGCGCATGGCACGATTAAAACGAGCTAGATAGTGTACGTAAAGGGGATCAACTTGAGCAATCAAGAGATCTAAAAAGAGGCGTCTGGCCTTCGGTGGGCCTTTAATGAGTTCATCATCGGGTTCTATTAACACGCTGGGAAGCAGCCCAAGTAAGTTGGCTGCCGTAGGACAAACAGTCTCGTTGTAAATAATTTTTTTTGTAGTGCCATCTCCTGCAATGCGCAAACGCTGCTCTGTCCCATCACGCATGAAATGCGCTTCCAGATAAAAATGCTGTGCCCCTTCACGGATCACTTCGCGCGTGCGGTTAGAGCGAAAGGACCTGCCTACTGTTAAAAAATGTACGGCCTCTAAAAGATTGGTTTTTCCTTGTGCGTTAGATCCCCAAATACTATTTGTTGCTGAGCAGAACTCTGTACTCGCTTGAGTATAATTTCTAAAATCTTTAAGGATTAATTTTTTAAGATGCATGTCTCACTCATCGTTTAGCCTCATAGGCATCAGAATAAAAAGTGGAGACGATGCAGGAGTTGGGGCTTCTTCGCTAATTAAGGCGGGGCTAAAGGCATCAATTAATCCTATGACAAAGGTCTCTTTGTGGCAGTGGCGCAATAAGTCTAGGAAGAAGAGGGGATTGAATGCGATCTCAAGAGGTTCGCCTTGATAATTAATATCCATAGAAACCTCTCCACCCCCCAATTCGGAAGAGATAGCTTGCAGAGTTAGATTTCCATTAGAAAAGGTGAAGCGTGCGGATTCTTTATTAGCAGATGTAAAAAGAGAGACTTGGCGCAGAAGTGAGATGATTTCATCACGGTGGATTTCAATGTTAAAGAGGGTTTGAGTGGGAATCACACGATTGACGTCCGGGTATTCACCCATCAAAAGCTTGGTAATGATTGTAGTTTGGTTCATGACAAAGGCAATTTTATCATCCAGTAAATGAAGCTCT
>CALBHK010000345.1 GCA_937894565.1 uncultured Chlamydiae bacterium | reverse complement strand
AGATGCCAAAAAAGGCAATTTTAGCAAGCAAATGTAATTACGCAAGAGGTCTAATTAATAACTTGCGAAAAAAATAAATACTCTTCTTTATAGGATGAAGATGTTCTAATTTAAAATTTAAATTTAAATAGTTTTCATCGTTCTTATCGTTGAGCTTGCTTGTACAACCCTCTGCGTTTCCTCTGCGTACTTTGCGGCTCTGCGGTTAATTCCCCCTCCCTCTCCCTCTCCCTCACTTTCCCGCTCTCATCTCCCATCCTCTTATCCCTGTTTTCTTTTTTTTCTTCTTATGTTAGACTTATCGCAAATAAAATATTTGGTGGAAATGAAAGCTAGGATTACGAAAATCGGTAGTTATACGCCCTCTAAGCGCATGAAAAATGCCGACTTCGAAAAGTTTCTAGAAACCTCTGATGAATGGATCTATTCGCGTACAGGCATCCGCGAGCGTTGCATCGCTGAAGAGGGTGAATCGACATCCGATTTAGCGATTAAAGCAGCCCTTCGTTTAATGCAGCAATCCATAGACCCTTCTACAATTGATTTAATTCTTGTATGCTCTATGTCCAGCGAAACTCTCTGTCCTAGCATTGCTGCGTTAGTTCAAGATAAAATTGGGGCGGTGCATGCCGCAGCTTTTGATCTATCTGCTGCTTGTTCGGGCTTTCTTTATGGGCTCTCTACTGCAAAAGCGTTTATTGAATCGGGAATGTATCGCACGATTTTGCTTATTGGAGCCGAAAAGATGTCCTCTATTGTGGACTGGAAAGACCGCTCTACGTGCGTTTTATTTGGTGATGGAGCCGCTGCAGTTCTCGTAGAATCTGAAGGGAGTGGGCTGTGGATACGCGATATTTTATTGGGAAGCGATGGATCGTTTGGTCATTTATTAACGCTTTCCTCTAAAGAGATGATTTTACGCATGCAGGGGCGCGAAGTTTTTAAGCACGGTGTGCGTAAAATGGCGCGCAGCGCGCAAGATCTATTAGAGCGTGGAAAATTAACAGTTCAGGAAATTGATTACCTTGTGCCGCATCAGGCGAATGCACGTTTAATTCAAAGCGTATGCGAACAGTTAGAATATCCTGCTCAAAAGCTTTATTTAAATGTAGAGCGTTATGGCAATACTTCGGCGGCCAGCATTCCTTTAGCATTAGAAGAGCTATGGTATCAAGAGAAGTTTCAAGAGGGTAAAAAGATCTTGCTTCTTGCTTTTGGCGGAGGGCTTACCTGGGGAAGCGCCCTTCTACAGATGGAGGGGGGATGAAGCGCATTGGATGGATCTTTCCTGGACAAGGGGCTCAATATATTGGAATGGGGCGCAGTTTCTTTGAAGAGTATCCCATAGCAAAACAGACGTTAGCAGAAGCGGAAGATCTTCTTAATCGCCCTTTGAAAAAAATGATGTTAGAAGGGTCGTCTGAGCAGTTGGCGTTAACAGCCAATAGCCAGGTTG
>CALBHK010000344.1 GCA_937894565.1 uncultured Chlamydiae bacterium | reverse complement strand
TTTTAGTTGATAGCGCTTCTCTCCAAATGTTGGGGAAGAGGGGAGTGATTCTTTAAATTGAGGATTCTCTATGTAGTAGCCGCCTGTTGGACTGATTTTGAGAGTGCCTTGAACTAAATAGGATTGATTAGCAACAGGTCGCGGATGGGTCTGTTTTGAACTTAGTCGAAGTTGAACGGGAAGTTGTTTGGCAACAAGCTCTTCCTTCATATTGTAAAAGTGTTCAAGCGTTCCCTTTAAGATCCAGGAAGTGTGAAATGTTCCTTTATTTAAGTGCACTTCATTTAAAGAGAGGATCCCCTTTCCCTCTTGCTCTTCGCTTGGGAATAAATGAACGCCCTTATGCCAGATGGCAACAGCGCTAAAAAACAGTATCCCTAAAAAAAGCAAATGCATCTGTTTGAGGTGGCAAAAGGGCCAAGAAAAGGAAAGGGGCCAAGAAAAGGGCAAGATCAGTAGAAAACTATAAGGATAGAATTCTGGGTAGAGCGCAGGAAGAGCCCAAAAACCATAATAAAGAGCGGGGTGGTAGCGCCAAAAAAGAGCAAAATTTTCGGTATAACTAAATAATAACTTCAAACAAGCAGTCGTTTGACTGCGAAAGGGTTCCATGATAGAGAGATTCTTCAAGAGTGGGTTTTTTCTCATTTAGACGTCTTGTTGCGACAGTTTGCAGTAGTGTTAGTAAAACAAGATCTTCTTCTTGTAAAAGGCTCAATTCACGCTTCTCTTCTATAATATTAGGGTGACCAACCAAAGCGGAAGAATTGGCGACTGCACGAATGCTGATCGCTTCGATCAGGGTTTTGAAAGCTTCATTATAAAGGTGGTCGCTTCCCTTTCCTTTAGTATTATTTTCTTTGATAATGACCAAATATTTGTAATTTACTGAATCGCCATTAGTGAGGAAAATAAGACGGTTTGCTTTATCTATTGCGGTGACATCCCCCACGAGTAAAAAGGCGTTTTTAGGAAGATCGATAAAAGCATTAGGAGCATCCTGCACGATCTGCGGGATCGATTCCTTGCGCAATTGATAGAGGGTAGGGTGGATTTGATTGGATTGTTTATCAATTAGAACAATTTCAGCAAAGGATTCGATGCCTCGGAAAAAATTATTTCTTTCCGATAGGTTGATGTTAGAGATGGAGGATCTGGGAAACTCGGCCATTAAATAAACCTAATATTTTATGAAGATAATACATAATCAATCATTTATTGTGTAGAAATTTTTTATTTTGTAAGATCCGGTTAAGGTGGGGGTAGAGAGATGGATGAATTTATTGAAGAGTATTTAAGCCATTCAAAATCTAAATCAAGCGCACCGGAAATTTATGGACTTTTGCCTCTTAGCCAGCTATTGGAGTTCTCTTACCCAGAACTGCAAAAAAAAGACCCCCATCTTCCAAAAGGATGGTATGAACTCTCTCACCTCTCGCCGAGAGACCGTGTCGATTTTACCCGTGAATTTTGGTTGAGCAAATTTCCATACTGTCCTCAATTAGATAAGCAATTAGATGTTTTTTTTTCCTCATTAGAAGACGTAAGCCCCTATTTGATTCAGGCTAGCAAGCATGGAAAGTATGAATCTCGATTAATGTACATCCTCAAAGAAAAAAAAGGCTTTTTTCAAGGGTTGATTCCAGCTGATGATGCAGCTATTACTCATCTTGCTACAATTTTTAAAGAACGTTTTCCGCCAAAAGATTACGTGGCTTTTTTGCGTATTCATAATGGATTTTGCAAGGTAACGGACACGGGAATTTTGCCTATTAGCTGTTTGAATGAGTCATTTTTGAGCTTTCGGCAATTTCTTAGCCTTAAACCACCTCTTGTGAATGCTGCGGGAGCGAGCATTAATGCTGAGGCTCTTATCCCTTTTTATGAGTCTTTTGGCATGCCTGTTTTTCAATGCTTCTGGGCGGACTGGTATCCGGATCAAGAGATGGGAAATGTTTACTATTCGGGAATTGATCATACGGTATCAGATGTTCTTAATATAGATGCACCGACTGAGAGTTTAGCATTTGCGACTTTTACCGATTGGCTCTTTTTCTATTTAGAAATTGTTGGTTAAGATCTGTTTGAGCAAGGTTAAATACCCATCGCATAATGTGTCACAATGTTCGATGAGGTCCAATGTATTGGTCCCTTCAGGATGTGCGCAGTAGACGCTGGCATAAATTTTAATAATGGGTTCTGTTCCCGAAGCCCGGATATGAAGCAGGCTCTTATCTGCTAAGTGCAAAGAGAGCACTCCGCTTTGATCTTCGATGTGTGTCACTTTTGTTCCTAGTAGCTCTTTAGGGGTATGAAGGTGCATTTTTTTGATGGCACTTTCAATTTGCTCGCGTCCTTTTTGTGTCTCTTCAAAAGAAATGGAGAGTAGTTTTTCTCTATACACCCCATATTTTTTAAAAATATCTAAAAGTTCCTGGTAGAGAGTTTTTCCATTTTCTTTAGCCACTAATGCCATCTCGGCAAATAGAGCACCAACACTAATGCCATCCTTATCGCGTGTTTGTGCACCTAGTAGATAACCATAAGATTCTTCGGCGCCAAAAATAAAGCAGAGTTCGCTCTGTTCGCGTATGACTTGTGCAATGTATTTAAAACCCGTTGGCACATCAAAACAAGGAATTTTATATTCTTCTGCAATCGCTTTCATTAAAGGTGTGGTCACGAAAGATTTAACGATGTAGCCATTTGGGGGTAATCTTCCTTGTTCTGATAGCATTTTTAAAATATGGGCAGTGCATAGGGTCGCAATTTGAGAGCCTGTTAGAAGGCGTATCCCATCTAAATCTCTGACCACTAAGGCTGCTCTATCGGCGTCGGGATCGTTGGCAATCAAGATGTCTCCATCGATCTCCAGAAGTTTTTCTATTCCCATTTCAAGTGTTTTTACATTTTCCGGATTGGGACTTGTCACTGTTGGAAAGTCGCCGTCTGGAATGCATTGAGAATCTACTAACTCAAGTTGGGTAAATCCCCACTCTTTAAGCATCTGAGGAAGTAGAGGAATACCTGTTCCATGTAAAGAGGTGTAGACGATTTTTAAGGAAGGGCCCTTGCGAGCATTAAGAGAGGCGTTGAGTTGCAAGGTGTTGATTGTTTTTAGGTAAACTTGGTCTAGCTCTTTTCCTATAAAATGGATCAGAGAATTAGGGAATTTTAATAAACGAACGGATGAGGGTGTTGAGATGGCATTCACTTCTTGTATAATGCCCTTATCGTGCGGAGCAATCACTTGAGCTCCATCGCTCCAGTAGACTTTATAGCCATTATAGGCTTTGGGATTATGAGAAGCTGTGATCATGATGGCTGCATGGCAGTGATAGTGACGGCAGGCAAAAGAGACAAGAGGAGTGGGATGGAGGGAGTCAAAAAGATAGACATGCATGCCATTACCTGCCAAGACGCTTGCAGCTTCATGAGCAAATTCTTTAGAATGGTGGCGGTTATCATAGCCAATAGCCACTCGAAACTCTTTTTCTTGAAGAGTTTTGAGAAGATAATTACAAAGACCCTGAGTCGCCATTTGGATTGTATAGCGGTTCATGCGGTTTGTGCCCACTCCCATCAATCCCCGCATGCCCCCCGTTCCAAATTCGAGCTGTGTATAGAAAGCTTCGTTTAGTAAGGAGGGGTTATTTTGTTGCAGATCGCGGATTTCTGCGTGGGTGGCCTCATCAAAGGGTTCTTTCAGCCACAGCTGGATTCTTTCTTGGGTTTCGATTGTAGACCTCTTACGTAATTGCATTTAATTGTTAAAATTGCCTTTTTTGGCATCTTTATCGTTAAATTTTTCGGCCATATGTCAACATATGCCCTCAAAATTTACCAATAAATCTGCTCAAAAAATATCAATTTTTCCAATTAAAGCCAATTACGCAAAAGGTCTATTAGACCTCTCGCATCGATTAGCTGAATATTAGTTCTGTTGAAGATTTTTTTCAATTTCCTCGATAGAGACAAGAGGAGCTTGCGGGTGAATGCCTTCGCAGCGTTTAGCTGCTTCTTTCCAGGCTTCTTCTGAGGATAAGTTTTCTCTCCACCAGGGAAAAGTACGGCATTGTCTAGGTCTTATGAAATAAATCGTGCACCGTTTTTTATTTTCTAAAAAGGGACAATCATAGTTTTCGGGATCTTCTTTTAAACTGTAGCGCTCATCTACTTTGATGAGGTAACGCTCTGTAAAGGAGGGGATATCCATGTTTAAATGAGCGGCTATCTGTTCAATTTCTGTCTCATTTACCCAGACATAACCGGGTGATCCGGTGCAGCATCCCCCGCAACCGGTACACTCAAAATGCAGGCCATCTTTTTGATGGTACCAGGGAAGGGTCGTTTTTTTAAAAATTTGAAAATAAGAGTGTTGCGTCATATAATTTCTTTGTAATTAAGTTCTACTTATTTTAGGTTGTATTCCCCCTGGTGTCAAGAAAGAAATTGCACAAATAGATAAGGCTATGCTAGTTTTTACCTTATTACTAATCTTAATAGATGAGCGTTTGATTATGCAAAAGCAAAGAGAACATTGGGGTTCCCAAATAGGATTTATTCTTGCGGCATTAGGTTCCGCTGTAGGCTTGGGTACTTTGTGGAAATTTCCTTATATGACGGGGGCAAACGGGGGTGGGTTCTTTGTTCTTATCTATTTAGCCTGTATTTTTTTAATTGGGATCCCGCTTTTTATGGCAGAGCTCTCTTTAGGTCGTAAAGCGCAACGCGGAGCTGTAGGTGTCTTTGTCGAGTTATCAAATGGTTCTGCATTCTGGAAAGGGATTGGCTGGCTGGGAGTGGCTTCCTCTTTTTTAATCATGACCTACTATGCCACAATTGCTGGCTGGGGTTTAAATTATGCACTCATGTCTTTAAATCAAGTCTTTTCAAATCGATCACCAGAGGAAATTGCAGGGTTGTTTGAAAAAGTAAAAACTTCAGCGGACATCAATCTTTTTTGGCATTTGGCATTTACTGGTTTAGCAGTCAGTGTGGTCTATCCTGGTGTGCGTGCGGGGATTGAATTCTGGAGCCGCATTATGACAAGCACTCTTTTAGTCATGCTTATTGGTCTATTTCTCTACTGTACAACGCTGGATGGATTTGGAAAAGCTGTCTCTTTTGTTCTCTATCCGGATGCTTCGAAATTCAAACCATCTGGAGTGTTAGAAGCTCTAGGACTTGCCTTCTTCACTTTAAGTTTAGGGCAAGGGATCATGCTCACTTACGGTAGTTATATGCGTAAGGAGGATGACATTCCAAAAACAGGATTGGTTGTTGGGTTTGGCATTTTAATTGTGGCTATCTTAGCCTCTTTGACTATTTTCCCCATCGTATTTACGTTTGGTGGAAAGCCGGAAGCGGGCCCTGGTCTTGTCTTTCAAACTCTGCCCCTCTTATTTGCTAAATTGCCCGGTTCGCTGCTAATTTCTACTACTTTCTTTTCTCTGTTTGTCTTTACAGGATTAACATCCGCCATTGCTTTAGTAGAGGTAGTCGCTGCTAACTTTATGGATTTATTAGGTTGGTCCAGAAAGAAAGCTGTGCTGATTACGGGTGCTGCTTGTTTCATTGTAGGAATACCCAGTGCTTTAAGCTGGACAGGCGTTATATTTCCTGAATGGATTGATATTTATGGGAAAACATTTTTTGAAACAATAGATGATTTAGTGACTGTCTGGATGATTCCTGTTTGTGGATTTTTTATTACTCTATACGCCGGTTGGTTTATAGATAGTAAAGTGATCAAAGACGAGCTTTTAGCGGGCACTGCCTGGAAATTTCTATATAAACCCTGGATCTTTTTGATTCGTTACCTTGCCCCGGTTGGGATTGTGTTTATTTTTCTGCAAAAAGCAGAGATTATCAACATTGACCATCTTTTTGGCGTTTAGCAACACAAGAATCTTGCAGCCCTTCAGGCTGCGATATATAACTCGTTCATACCCAGGGCGTTGCCCTGGGCTGTTGCAATTGTAGCCCTACAGGCTATGGTTGCAAGCATGTTTTTGGTAATAATTTCTCTGATTATGATTGTAACTTAGTCCGAAGGACTAATAGTGCAACAGCCCAGGGCAACGCCCTGGGTATGAACGAGTTACATATCGCAGCCTGAAGGGCTGCCAGTGCTTAGCCTGTTCATCTTGCTATTATTCTTTCCTGCATCTTTCATTTCATGCTTGCCCGTAAAACAGCGCAAAATTTAATCTGATCTTAATATTTATTTTGTATAATTAATGTCATTAAATAAAGAGGTTAAAGAATGTCATTTTTTAATAACACATTCCCCGAATTTGTTAACCAAAATCCTAATTGGATGAAAGATTATCGCGTGGAAGAAAAGGGTGGCCTCTATCGAACAATTCATTGTCCTGTTGCGAATAGTACTGCTGTTTATGATGCGTGCATTAACGTAAAAACCGGCGATATTTACATAGGGGATGATAAGGGGATTATCTTTTTTAAGCACATCATGTTAACTGTGGCACGTCCTATTCATACTTGTGTTAAAACTTTGTGGCACGCTTCCCTTATTGGACCTTTGGCTTATGAAATATTCAAGTTAGCTACTGGTTACTTTGTAGAAGATCCTAATGGTAAGTACATAGCTGTTGAACAATATGAGTACGAAGGTGTCGAAGAATTTGAAGAGGGGGATACTAGAACTAGGTATAGTGAAGAAGTAGTTGAGGGTGAAACTAAGTATGTAGAAGATTTTAATGGCTCTTTTGTAAAAAAACTTCTTCCTCCTAAGTATGAAATTGCTTCAAAAGAAAGTATAGGAAACAAATTTTCAAAAAAATATGACTGGAAAGGATTTAGAATTAATCTTTTGCATTCCTGTTTAGATATCGTGCGCACACCTCTTTACGGCTTGGCCATGACTATTACATATATATTCGGTATCGCTCTAACGCTCCTATGCTGCCCAAGTATGCTCTATAGAACCCGCGCCCTAGCTGCAAAATTAGAACGTATGCTGTTGCGCATTAAGACAAGACATGAGGTTTACGAACAATGTATGAATGGTTGGGTGCTTCATATGTGCTTTCATCCTGCTAAAAATTTAGCCAAGAGTTTGAATACAGGTGTATCGTTTCCGAAAAAGACTTCAGAAACTCTAGGAAATGTATGGACGATTGAAAAAAATTTAGAGAATTATGCAGAAAATATGCTGTTAGAGAAAAAGTCAAAGAAGAAGATAAAGGTATAAGTTCTTCTTGTGAATAGTTAATCCGATGTGATAAAATCTTGGGAAAACTCAGCGTGAAATAAGATGAGAAAACAACGTGAACATTGGGGCACCCAGGTAGGCTTTATTTTTGCAGCTGTGGGTTCAGCCGTCGGTCTTGGCACTCTTTGGAAATTTCCCTACATGGCTGCAGCTAACGGTGGCGCGGCCTTTATTCTTTTTTATTTCTTTTCTCTTTTTTTTGTTGGAATTCCCCTACTTTTCACAGAATTGACTTTGGGCAGACGTGCGCAGCGTGCAGCTGTAGGCGTATTTGCCGCTTTAACCCCCGAACGTCCGGCTTGGAGAGCCGTGGGTTGGCTAGGGGTTGTAGCTGCTTTTGTGATCATGAGCTTTTATTCCACTATCGCTGGCTGGGGGCTTAATTACGCTCTTTTATCTATTTCTCAAGGATTTGGAAATAAATCTCCAGCGCAAATAGCCTCTTTATTTGATACAATGCAATCTTCAGTCGGCATTAATTTGCTTTGGCATTTTGCTTTCGGAGCTTTAACCATCGCGGTTGTCTATCAGGGTGTGCGCAAGGGTGTGGAGTATTGGAGCCGTAAGATGACAACAACTTTGTTTGTGATCTTACTTATTTTATTTGGCTACTGTCTCACTTTGGATGGTTTTGGTGAAGCTCTTCACTTTTTATCGACTCCCGATTTTTCTAAACTTAAGCCTTCTAGCGCCTTAGAGGCTTTAGGCTTGGCCTTTTTTACCCTAAGTTTAGGGCATGGGGTGATGTTGACATACGGAAGCTATATGCGCGAAGAAGATGATATTCCACGCACAGGCTTAATTGTAGGGGCGGGTATTTTGGTGGTGGCAACCCTTGTGGCTTTTGTTATTTTTCCCATTTTATTTACCTTTGGAAAAGAGATGGAGGCGGGACCTGGACTTGTTTTTCAAACTCTGCCTATTCTATTTTCTCAAGTTAAAGGATCCCTTATTCTTTCCACCACTTTTTTTGTGCTTTTTGTCTTCACAGCGTTAACTTCCGCCATTGCTTTTGTAGAGGTATTGGCTGCTAACTGTATCGATCTTTTTGGCTGGTCCAGAAAGAAATCGGTCTTACTGTGCGGCATTGCTTGTTTGGTGTTTGGAATTCCCAGCGCGCTTTCCTGGAGCGGCACTCTTTTTGCTAATTGGCAAGAGATCTATGGAAAGACCTTTTTTCAGACGATGGATGATCTGGTGACCATTTGGCTAATCCCTATTTGCGGTCTACTCACCACCTATTACGCGGGTTGGAAGGTAGATCCTAAAGTCCTAGAAGAAGAGTTTCGTAAAGGGACTTGCATGGGCTATCTGTGGAAGCCCTGGCATTTCTTCATTCGCTATGTAGCTCCTATCATTATCCTTTTGATTTTGCTTCAACAAGCCCAGCTGATCAATATAGATAAATTTATAAAGTAAGAAAAATAAATAGACTACTTAATAATAAAATTCAGCTGAGGATATTGGGTGTTTTGTTAATTAAACTTAAGTCCCTTCCCCTGGTAGGGGGAACGACTCAATTTGATTAACCGAATGGCATACAGTGGACGCGGTATCTCAACTGTACGAGTTTATCGTACAGTTGACTCTTATTTTCAGTTGTATAAGAAAATCGTACAACTGAGGCTCACTCTCAATGCTACTACTTTTTACCAACTGGGAAACCGAGCGCTGCCTTTGGTCTGTGTCAGACGCACAGGACGGCGGTTATTTAAGTCGATCAGATAAAGATCATCATCTTCTCCATTTCCCGCGTTATAGATTAAGTGTAGGCTATCAGGCGCCCAGGTAGGGTTCTCTTTATCTAAATTTCCGCTTGTCAACTGCAGCTCTTCTGCACTTTCCAGATCGTAGATCCAGATCTGCCTAAAACCATCGGCACCAGAGCTGTAGGCGATTTTGCTGCCATCAGGAGACCATGCAGGGGCAGTAGAACCCGTGCGTCTTTTTGTGAGCAGGCGAGGCTTGATTTTATCAGCTGATACGCCTTCTTTGGGTATATCGATAAGATAAATGCGAGCAATGCCATCCTGGTTAGAAACAAAGGCAATTTGTTTGCTATTAGGTGAAAATGCAGGTGTGCCTTGGGTAGAAAAACGGGTGCCATAAATTTGTCGAGGCTTATTTATTGGTTGGTAGTTTTTATCGATATCAACCAAAAATAGATCGGGATTGCCGCTCACATCGCTAATAAAAGCCACATGCTTTTGATTGGGGCTAACCACCGGCATCATCTGTTGACCTCTTAAGCGCAAAAAAGGCTCGCTGGATGAACTCTTTTTAGACCCAATATGAATTTTTGGCTGCCCCGATTCATATGAAACAAATAGAAAATGCTCTTTGCCTTTACAAGGGGTGACACAAAGTGCTGTATGGTTGGTGAGTTTACGGGCATTGGCACCATCATAATCAGATTCCCATACATTGGCGACTTCGTGATTTTTATCAATGCGCTGCTTGAGTGTAAAAAGAATATGTGATTGAGAGATCCCTGGTGTTTTAAAAAAAAGTTCCATCAATTTATCGGATAGGAGATGCATTTCTTGGCGTTCAGGAGCAAGATTGGAAATTTGGTAGGATTTACCCGCTTGGATATCAAGCAGATGAGCCGAAAATGTTTTTCCTGTTTTGATGGCCAAACAATGGGCAACTCCGCGCGCTTTCCATTTTTCATACGAAATGCTTTCTGTAAAAGCCTCTTTAGCAAGAAGCGCATCCATTTCTGGCACATTTTTAACTAAAACACTTTTGCCATTATTGGCTATATCAAAGCGGATGACTTTTTCTAGCTCTGTATTTTTTTGATCTAAGGGAAGAACGAGTAAGTAGAGAGGTTGAGGCTCAAAAGCGGTGGAAAGGCGCACGTGGATGGGGGAAGCTAGAAGTAGAAGAGGGAAAATCAAAAGTAAAAAAAGGAATTTTTTCATAAGTTACTCGCTGCTTAAGGTTAATTCAAACACATGTTCTTGCTCGCCTTCAAAATCGGACCCAAAACTAGGGAATTTAAGCTTTGCAAGCTCTTTATTGACATAGTTGCCATTCATTTCGCTTTTGAGCGCTTTACACTCTATTTTGCTTACCATCCCATTGCGGTTTAAGGTTAGTAGCACTGTGACGCTTCCTTTTTCTGGTAAGATGAGGGCTCCTTGTAAATGAGAGACAAGTTTATCAATATAATTTCTTTCATTTGCAGCTAGTCCCTTTGCATTAATATTAAGAGAGGGTAGGGAGGGTTGCACATTTATATTAGCACGGTTTTTAGCCAATTGGCGAATCTTTTCTTTGGCGTCGGCAACTATTTTTTGCTTTTTGTCTTCAGGTTTTTTTTGAGGAATGGGGGGAGTTACAGGTTTGGGAGGGGTAGGGGTTGGCAGCGGAGGATCTTTCTTTGGTTTGGTTTTTTTGGGGGGTGCAGGAGTTTTTGTTTTTGGTTTGCTTTTTGGTTCTGGTACAGGTTCAGATTTGATCTCAGGTTTGGGGTCGGCAGCAACAGGGGGAGAGGTTATTACAGGAGGAGTTATTACGGGAGGGGGAGCAGTGATAGGGGGGGCGGGGGCAGGTTTTGTGTTTGGAGTGGGTTCGACTAAAGCTATGGTATTAACACGGATAGGTTTAAGTGGGGCTGGGGAGGGGGAATGAAGAGTGAACCATAAGAAAAAAAGAAGGTGAAGAGAGCCGACAATAAGTACAATTTTTTTCATTTTAAACCATTAAAGAAGATAATGAGAGCTAACCGCAGAGCCGCAAAGTACGCAGAGTAACCGCAGAGAATATTTTGAGTTTTGTTTTTTTTCAATCGTCTGTTAGTTTCTAATAAAAAAAACCAGAGACCTCTTACTTCTCTGCGATTCCACTGCGTACTTTGCGGCTCTGCGGTTAACTCCTCTATCCTGTTCATCTTGTTTTTTAACCTGGTTTGAGCACGATATCTAATTCTTCAAAGCCCGCTTTTTGCGCTGCATTTTTAATTGTCTGATATGTCCCAAAAGAAGCTGCTCGATCTTGAAATAGACGCACAACGGCTTTAGGAGAACGCTCATGCGCTTGCTTTAAAAGATGGTCCAAATTTTCGCTTTTAGCGGCAATCTTGTTAAACAAGATTTCATTTTTGGCATTGACTTCGATCGTGACTGTTCCTGCATCTGCCACCGGCAGTGATTCTTTGCTTTCTCCGCTTTCAGCAAGCAGGATTTTATCGATATCCAAAAGAGGGGCTACCAAGATAAACATAATTAAAATCACAAAGACAACATCGATTAGCGCTGTAATATTGATTTCAGGCTCTTCTAGTGCTGCTGCACTACGTGCTCGCCTCATAGAGGATCCGTTTTTTTACATTCATCTACTCTCCTATATTGAAGCTCGATCGCAGCTATCATTTCGCTTGTAAAAAGTTCCATCTCTGCTTGAAAAGCACGTATGCGGCTCTTCATATAATTGTAGCCAATCAATGCGGGGATGGCATCTAATAAACCTAATACAGTTGTGGCCAGTGCTAAAGAGAGTCCGCCAAGCACTGCCTGGCTAGAGGCAGCCCCTGCCGCACTTTGCATGTGCGTAAAACTTGTTAAAATTCCCCAAACAGTGCCTAAAAGACCTAAAAAAGGGGCAAGGGTGACAATAGTTGAGAGAATAAATAGGTTATGTTCCAGCTTTTGCGTTTCTCTGGTGAGATGGGAAGCTGTATGTGCTTCCAGAAATTCAATATCTTCGCAGGAAAGGTGGGTGGCCCCATTGCTGTTTTGTCCAAACTTCTTATTTTTCCCCAATACTTCATGAGCGTACTGTTTTAAGACTAAATAGAGTGTGCAAAAAGGGTTAAATTCGTTAGTTTGTTCGATTTCTATTTTTAAGGGGTTGTGTTTGTTTTGATTAAAAATCTGTTTAAATAATTTAGCTTTTTTTCGTGCTTGTTTACTTTCGTATGTTTTATATACGATCAGCGACCAACTTATGATAGAGAGGGCAATGAGGAGCAAAAAAATGAATTTGCCCATCCAATCCGCTTGCATATAAGCGTCTATAAATGGGTTGCTTCCTAATACACAATGAGTTATATTCATAATTTACTGTTTGTAAGAATAGGGTTCCCTTATTTAATAACTCAAATCTGATAGGAAAGTCAATATGAAAATAAAAATACTGATGGGTTTGTTTTTATTATTGTGCAGCATAGTTTGTGCAAAAGAGAGCAAAGCCGCCCTTTATTTAGTGGAAGAAAACGAATCTCTTACAGCTGCTGTGCATCTCTCAATCCCTGAAGGTTATCACGCTTATTGGAAAAATCCGGGCGGTGTGGGATTTGCTCCCTCTATTGAATGGACCCTTCCGGAAACAATTTCTGCCTCAGAGCCTCTGTGGCCTTACCCAGAAAAATTTTTGACCCATGATGGTGTTTCTTATGGATATTCTGAAGATGTTTGGATTTTTGTTCCCCTGCAGAAAAACGGTCCTTTTAAAGAAAATATCCAAGCTCATGTCAGATGGCTGATTTGCAGTGAAAAAGAGTGCCTTCCTAAAGAAGCTGATTTGGAAGCGCAAAATATTACATCCAATAAATCTTTAATGGAGCAATATCACGCAAACCGAAAAAAACTTCCTTCTTCTCCTGTTTTTCCTTTTGTCTCATCTGCAAATGGCTTATTGATGCATACTTCTTCAGAGGGTGTGAAAGATGTTTATTTTGCTCCTTTTGAGGGAGATGGAGAAATAGAAGCTTTCCGCATTCAAAAAGAGGGAATATGGGTCCCAGCGAAGGACAGTGCCTCCGGAGTGGTTGTGATCGAAGATCACCAAGGTAAAAGAGCATTTGAATATTTTCCAGAGAAAAATTTGGTGGCAATGAATGTTCATGGGGCTGTTTCACACCTAACACTGATTGATCAAGAGGGGTTTTATCTCTCTTTGCTTCTAAGCATTGGAGGGGCATTTTTGGGTGGGCTTTTGCTTAATTTAATGCCCTGCGTACTTCCTGTGATTACATTGAAAATTTTCAGTTTTGTTAAAATGGCGGGCCATGATAGACGTGTTATCTTACGTCATAGCTTGCTGTTTACTTTGGGAGTGGTCCTCTCTTTTTGGCTATTAGCCTCCCTTCTTCTTCTGCTTAAAGCCTATGGACAGTCGGTCGGATGGGGATTCCAGTTGCAAGAGCCTTTATTTGTAGCAGGACTGATCACAGTTTTAGTTATCTTTAGTTTTAGCTTATTTGGTCTTTTTGAATTTGGTGCTTCTATTGCATCCTGGGCGGGAAATAAAGAAACCGGAAACAGAGAAAATAAAGGAAGTTCTTCTTTTGGCGCTTTTTTAAGCGGTGTGTTGGCAACTGTGGTGGCGACTCCTTGCACGGGTCCTTTTTTAGGTGCAGCCTTAGGCTTGGCACTCACTTTACCTCCTCTTTTTTCATTAGCTATCTTTACGGCGCTTGGATTAGGGTTGTCTTCTCCCTATCTGCTTGTGGCTCTTTTTCCCTCTTTTTTAAAGTGGCTGCCTAAGCCTGGAAACTGGATGGTGACTTTTAAAGAGATTGTCGGTTTTTGTATGCTGGCAACAGTATTTTGGCTCCTTTGGGTTTTTGGCTCTTTAACGAATCATCAAGCCCTTTTCACTCTTTTAGCCGGACTTTTTGTGGTTGTTGTCAGCTGTTATGTCTTTGGAAAGTGGACGCTTCCCCATAAGAAAAAATGGATCCGCCGTATGGGGTGGGTTGTAGCTACTATTCTTCTTTGTTCGGGGTTTTATTTAGTGATAGAGGCGTCTGTTGCAGATGTCTCTAATGAAAAAGGGGAAGCCTTTATAGGATGGGAGTCTTTTGATCCTGTTCGTTTAAAAGAGCTGCAAGAAAAAAATGTGCCCGTTTTTGTGGATTTTACTGCAAAATGGTGTTTGATTTGCCAGGCTAATCATGCCACTTTATCATCTCATGAAGTAGAGAAAGCCTTTAAAAATAAGGGTGTGGTGAAGATGGAAGCGGATTGGACAAGAAAAAACCCTATCATCACAAAGGCCCTTGAAGAGCATGGCCGCAACAGCGTGCCTCTCTATCTTCTCTACAATGGAGAGGAAAAGCCTCATATTTTCTCTCAAATCCTTACTTCCGATTCCTTGATCGCAGAGGTTGAAAAAATTCATGATTGATTCTCATGTGCATTTGGGGGATGATGTGCTCTATTTAAATATAGAGGCCGTTTTGCAACATGCCCAGAGTGCTGGCATTACGGACATCATTAATATTTGTACTGACCCTTTGACGTTAGAAAGAGGATTACTTCTTGCTCAAAAATATCCCTGGATCCACAACGTAGCCTCCACGACCCCTCATGATGCTGCTCAGGTAGATGATGCTGTTTTTGATTTAATGGCGCAGGCAGCCCGTAGTGGAAAGCTTGTAGCTGTGGGAGAGACAGGTTTAGAGTATTATCATTCTAAAGAGACTAAGAAAGAACAGTGTGCACTTTTTATTCGCTATCTGCAACTGGCTTTAGAAACAAATTTGCCTGTGGTGATCCATTGCCGGGAGGCTTTTAGTGATTTCTTTGAAATTATCGATGCCCACTATAAAAAGGGAAAAGGGGTGCTTCATTGCTTTACAGGAACACTGCAAGAAGCTAAAGGTGTGCTGGAAAGAGGGTGGTATCTCTCTTTAAGCGGCATTGTGACTTTTAAAAAATCAGAAGAGTTAAGGGAAGTTGCCAAAATAGTGCCTATAGAGCAGCTCTTGATCGAAACAGATGCCCCTTACCTAGCTCCTCAAAAATACCGCGGGCAGCAAAATGAGCCTGCTTATCTAATAGAAACAGCACAAGTCATCGCGCAGCTCAGAGGCATGGATGTGCAAGAGCTTTTGGATCAAACAGCCTTAAATGCGCGCCGTCTTTTCCTATAAAAAAATTCTGTTAAAAATTTTTTATTTTAGTTAGCATGTGTTGCTTCTGGTTGTAAGAGGTTTTAATGATGAAGAGATGGGTGTTTGCTTTTGTTTTTAGTTTATTCTGTTTTCAACTAAATGGTAGCTTAATTAGTGAATTATATTTGGGGTCTAGAGAAAGCGATCCGGCTGGTTTAGTTGAAAATGTGAGCGTTATTCATGGCGATTATACCGAAGTAGAGGTTGATTTAACTGTAAATGCGCCTGATTCTTTAGTTCTTTCAAGATTTTATAGTAGCCGAGACACGCTTCAAATTGCTTCTTTTGGAGGATGGCGCTTTAACCCTCATTGTTTCCTTAAGATAGAAAAAGACCCTAAGGGAAAAAACTACACTTCGGCTGGGGGTAAATTCGAGCGCACTTATGCATATGTCGGCAATCCGGATGGAACCATCCTAACCTATGTGGGTTGGCAAAATGCAACTTCTACTCAAAGCTGTTTATTTAAAATCGATGTGGAAGAGGACGTTGTTGGACTTTCTAACACAGCTAAAGGAGAAATGAGTTGTTGGACAAATTCAAAAAACAACGCACTCTATTTTGATCCGCAAACAGATAGCTTTGAGCTAGTTCTTTGTTCAGAAGGAAAACGTTTTTATACCAAACATCCCATAAACAATTATTATTTTATTACTCAAGAAATCCTTCCAAGTGGAAATAAAATTTTTTATGAATTTAATGACGAAGGGCAATTAGGCCTTATTCGAGAAACAAATGCCTCTGAAAAAAAGGTGTTGGCTTGGATTAAAATTCAATATGGGAATGGCATTCATGTCGAAACAAGTGACGGCAAAAGCGTTGATTATCAATTTGAAAAAAAATTCTCCGCAACCCCACTTCTAACTTCTGTTCTGCGTTCCCATAAACCCAATCTTCATTATCAATATCAGGTTGTGGATCATCACGCTTTTTTGGTGAAAAAGAGTTTACCTGAAGGGCGTTTTGTAGAGATAAATTATGATATAGACACACACAAAGTAATGTCTGTCACTACCCCTGAAGAGTTAAATAAGACAACAACAATACAATTTACCTATAAGAACGGGCATACTCAAGTGGAGGGGCCCGGCACTCGAAAGGCAGTCTATACGTTTAATGAAGATAAGCAGCTTATTGCATTGGAGCAATATCTGGACGGCTCCCTTTATCGTGTACATAAAAAATCATGGGGAAGAGGGAGTGACGCAGGCAATTTAATTTCTATTTCTTTAGAGGATAATGTCGGTGGTGTTTTTTATCATAAAAACTTTAGCTATGATGTCATGAATAACATTGTGGAAGAGCGTGAATATGGCGATATGGCGGGTACAGGTCTTTCTGCACTTGTTATGGATGACAATGGAGTTGTGACTAGTCAAGATGGGCATATTAAAAATTATTCTTATTTTTCTGGAAAAAATACTCATGGGGTTTTCCAACGAGATTTAAAGGGAACGGGAGTTAAGTACTGGTACAAAAAAGGAACAAATCTACTTCTTAAAAAATTTATCTTAACAAACGGGGCCTTAGAATCTGAAGATGAGGATTATAACTCGGGAATTAAAGAGCGCCATTTTTATATCTACAATGAGGATGCAGCCCTCATGCGCGTTATCATAGATGACGGAAAAAAGGGAGATCTTAAAGAGCTCAGCGGTGTAAAAGAGAGACGCATCACAGAGATCTCTCCTAAACAAGAATTGCCAAATGCCGGCTTCCCGGAAATGGTTGAACAAAAATATAGCTCATCTGATGGAAAAGCTGAATTTCTTCTTCAAAAAACCGTCAATCAATTCGATGCGCAAGGATATGTTGCCTCTCAAGCCATTTATGATGCTAATAATGAGCATCGTTATACTCTTAATAAAAGATACAGCCAAGGTCTTCTTACGTTTGAAACAGATCCTATGGGCAAAGAAACTCATTACGCTTACGATGCCAATCGTAATCTGGTTCAAATCAGTCATTCAACTACAGGGGTTTCTATTGAATATGGTTACGATTTAAGAAATCGGCCGGTCTATCTGTAAACAAAGTAAAAGTAACTATTGTTGAAGAGAGTGGAAGAGTGGTCACAACGATGCCAAAGGATTCCCCATGAGAATAATAAATGAGTATGATGCACGACAATTAAATCTAATGTTTAAACTGTTGATTGCTTTTGAAAAAAAACAAGTATCCCTTTTTAGCTTATGTTCAGAATTATATTCTTTAGTAAATGTAATGGAAAATATGGATAGTAATTGGCGTGGAAAATGCCAAGACGAACTCTATACATTAGATCTACTTGAGATTGATGCTCCTGAAATGGAAAAAAATGAGATCGAGAAAATAGTAGAAAAAGCGACTGGCAGTTTAAAAAAATTAGTAAGGAGCAAACTAGATGAGTTTGATGAATCACAGCGTAGGGAGTTGTTAAAGACGGATTTAAATATAAAAGAGATCGCAGATGATTTAGGAAATCATTGGTTAATGTGTCCTGTATGTCAGGAGTCATGGGAAAATTATGAAGAATATCCGATGGTGCGCTGTCCTCAATGCCACCAAAGTTTGCACAATCCTTGCTCTAAAAGTGCTGTTAAATGGTCTGTTAAGGTAAATTCTCCTAAAAACAGGCTTTATGAAATTAAATATCTTCCCGACTTGGGTTATTGTTTGTATGTCTTTGAAAATGATGTGCGCATTTATGATGATCTGCAGGATTCATGGGAATCTGCGATCGGGTGTGCTTGGAAACAGTTTAACGTAGATAAAAATCTTTGGAAAAAAGATGAATTATAAATCAGTCATCTCATCTGCAAGATGGACCCAACCTCCGCCCATAGACAAATAGATATCTGTATAGGCAGATAGAAGTAGCACTCGCACTTGTACCCAAGTCAGTTCGGCGGGAAAGAGCTGCTGCTGGGCTTGTATCACTACAAAATAGGGAGAATATCCCCCGTCGTATTGCAGCTTGGAAAGATGGACGTACTCTTTTGCGGCTTCTACCAGGCGTGCTAAGGATTCTAGTTCTTTTGTAAGTAGAAGCCTGGAAGCTAAAGCGTTTTCTACGTCAGCAAGAGCTTTTAAAATGGCTAATTCATACGCTTGGACTGCAGCCATCGTTTCTGCTCTGGCTTGAATAATTTGGCCTTGTATAGCTCCCCAGGTAAAAATAGGCCCGCTTACCGATTCCAACATGCTCCAGATAGTGGATGGTCCATTAAAAAGTTTACTTAAATCTTTGCTAGCCCCCCCATATGCTCCTGTTAAAGAAAAGGATGGAAAATAGAGGGCGATAGAGGCCCCGATTTGCGCATTTGCAGCCATGATTTTATTTTCAGCCTGCTGAATATCAGGGCGTTCTCTAATAATTGCTGCGGGAATGCCTTCGGGAATTTCCGGTAGCACTAAATCAAAAATTGATTTGCCTCTGGCGATTAAATCTGGATTTCTTCCTAAAAGTACAGAAAGGGCATTTTCTAAAGTTGTGATCTGTAATTCTAAGTCGGGTATTTTGGAGGAAGCAATTTCATATTGTGTTTTTGCCTGTGCAACGAGCAGTTGGGAGATTTGTCCATATTGATATTGTAATTCAAAGTAATTCAAAGCCTCAAGATAGGATTTTTGCGTTCTTTTAGCAATCACAAGTTGTGCATCAAGACCACGCAATTGTAAATAGCTATTAGCTACAGATCCAAGTAGACTAAGAATCACTGCACGGCGTAATTCTATTGTGGCAAATACTTGAGCTCTGGCAGATTCTGTAAGTCTCTGGACTCGTCCCCATAGATCGATCTCCCAATTTACATTACCGACTAGTTGGAATAAATTTTGTGGGTTAGGGATTGCTTTAGAGAGGGGGTTTGTTGTTGTTTCACTCAAACGTTGGCGCAATGCAGACCCATCATAGCCGAGTTGCGGAAAAAGTTGCGATCTTGTTTGTATTAAAAATCCTTCTGCCTGCGAAATATTGGATGCTGCAATTTGGATGTCCTTATTATTTTCCAATGCCTCTTCAATTAATGAAACTAAAACAGGATCTTGAAATTGCTCCCACCAGACAACATTTAACGATCCTGTAGCTGCTTCGTCTTCGAAACTGTAAGAACAAGGAATGTCTACGCAAGGCTTATGGTAATTGGGGCCTAGGGTACAACCAGACAGAAGTAAAATGAATCCTATTAATTTATTGAACTTCATTTTTTTCTCTTTTTGTAAAACGCACAGAGACTTTATCGATCAGACAATAAAATAAGGGCACAAATAAAAGAGCAAGGGTAGAAGCCCCAATCATGCCCCCAATCACACCTGTACCAATCGAGTGGCGTGCATTGGCCCCGGCGCCAGATGCAAGAAATAAGGGCAATACACCTAATATAAAGGCTAAAGAGGTCATAATAATTGGCCTTAAACGCATCTCTCCTGCTTCTACAGCTGCAACAAGGGCTGATTTTCCTTGCTTACGCAGTCCAACAGCAAATTCTATGATGAGGATGGCATTTTTTGCAGCTAAACCGATAAGCACTAAAAGTCCAATTTGAAAGTAGACATCATTTTGCAGTCCGCGTAAATAGATGGCAACTAACGCTCCAAATAGACCAAAAGGCACAGCCGTCATGACAGATCCAGGTAAAGACCAGGATTCATATTGTGCAGACAATATTAAAAATACGATCAGAATACCAAATACAAATGCAGCGATAGATGTAGAGCCTGATTTTTTTTCTTCAAAAGCTAAGCCAGACCAAGCATAATCATAATCATTTGAAAGCACTTCTGCGGCCACAGCTTCCATCGCAATGATTGCATCCCCGGAGCTGTATCCTGCGGCAGCGTTTCCGGTAATCAAAGCGGCGGGAAATCCATTAAAGTGCGGGACAATATCCGGTCCTGTAATATACGAAGTAGAAACCAGTGCTGTTAAAGGGACCATTTGTCCGGTTGTTGAGCGGGTGTAGATCTTCTTTAAATCTTCAGGGTTGGCTCTGAATTTGGCATCTGATTGCAATACGACATTCCAAACGCGGCTATATTCTACAAATTGACTAACCTGAATGGATCCGAATTGAGCTTGCAAGGCACTATAAACATCCTGAATAGGCACATTGAGCAAAACAGACTTAGCGCGGTCCACTTCGGCTTTCAGTTGTAAAGACGAGGCCCTGAAAGTAGAGTTCAATCCTGTTAATTCAGGGCGTTTGCGTGCTTTTTCAAGAAAGGATTGAACCATCTCATAGAGCTTTGAAGGATCCCCCTCTCCTCTATTTTGCACCCAAAACTCAAAACCTCCTGTAGTGCCGATTCCTGGAATAGCGGGAGGTGTGATGGGAATGACCATTGCTGTTAAAATGTTTTGTGTTTCAGCATACATTCCCTGCAATACAGCTTTGGCATTTTGAACTTTAGCTGTTTGCGCGTTTTTATAGCGTTCTTTAAAATCTTTAAGCCTTATAAACAAAGTCGCGGTATTGGATTTATACTGACCGTCCAATAGACTAAATCCATTGATAACTGTTCTTGTTTCTACAGCGGGATTTTTGGCAAAAATTTCTTCTACTTTAGTGGCAGTTTCCGCCGTGCGGTCCAAGCTTGCAGATCCTGGTAAAATGACTTGTGCGATGACATAGCCTTGATCTTCATTGGGGACAAAACTGGAAGGAATGGTCTTAAATAAGTAGACACAGATCAATATCATAAAAATAAAGCCGGCAATGGCAATTCTTTTATGATTAATGGTGGATGTGACACTTTGTCCATAGGTTTTTGTAAATGAGTCAAATCTTCGGTTAAACCATCCAAAGAATCCCGTTGTTTTGCTCTGTTGGGGGCGCAGCATCACAGCACACATGGCAGGGGTAAGAGTGAGTGCTACAAAACCGGAAATAGTCACCGAAATCACAATTGTAATGGCAAACTGCTTATAAAGAAGCCCGGTAGTTCCCGGTAGAAATGCTGCCGGAATAAATACGGCAGCCAATACTAATACAATAGCAATAACTGGGCCAGAGACCTCTTGCATCGCTTTTATGGCAGCATCTTTGGGGTTAAGATGATTTTTTTCTATATTTCTTTCCACATTTTCTACAACCACAATAGCATCATCCACCACCATCCCAATAGATAAAACAATACCAAATAAAGTCAGAAGGTTAATGGAAAAATTTAAGGCATACATTCCGGTGAATGTGCCAATTAATGCGACAAAGATAGCGACCGTACAAATAAGAGTGGCCCTAAAGTTTTGTAAAAACAGGTAGACGACGAGCATCACTAAAATAATAGCCTCAATTAAAGTGCGTACCACTTCTTCAATAGAGATCCTGACAAAATCTGTCGTATCTAAAGCAATGACATATTCTATACCGTCAGGCATGGTTTTTTTGAGCTCTTCTAAAGTCTTTTTTACTGCTTTAGAGACATCTAAGCCGTTGGAGCCGGGCTGTTGATACACACCGATCAAGGTGGCGCTTACACCATTCATTTTGCTATCGTCTACATACTGTTTGCGTCCCACTTCCGCCCTGGCAACATCTTTTACCCTTAAAATGGCAGAGCCGTTTTGTTCTCCGCGCAAAATAATATTTTCGTATTCATGGGGTTTGGCAAATAGTCTTTGTGTGACAACGGGGAAATTGAGTTGCATCGAATCATCGTTGGGCTTTTGTCCAATCTGTCCGATGCCAAAAAGGGAGTTTTGCTTAGAAACGGCCTCAGCAATATCACTGGTCGTAATGCCCAAAGAAGCCATTCTATCGGGGTTCATCCAAATGCGCATGGCCTGATCTGCAACTCCGAATATGGTCGCCCTGCCAGCTCCATTGACCCTCTTAATAGCATCCAGAAGATAGACGTTGGCATAAGTATTGACATATTCATGGCTATATCTTCCATCTTTATTAAAAACAGAGATGATCATCAAAGTGTTTGTAGATTTTTTTTGTACAGAAACGCCATATTGTACAACTGCTTGCGGTAGCTGTGGGATAGCCAAATTCACTCTGTTTTGCACAAGAACTTGAGCAATATCGGGATCTGTGTCTAAAGAAAAATAGACTGTAATGGTCATTTGGCCGGTATTGGAACTTGTTGAAGTCATATACAGCATGTTTTCAACGCCATTAATTTGCGCTTCAATGGGTGCTGCTACAGAATCTCCCACCGTCCTTGCATCAGCTCCGGGATAAGTGGCTGAGATTTGGACTTGCACGGGAGTGATTGTGGGATACTGCGAAATCGGCAATGCAGTCATGGCAACAAGTCCGGCAATCACTAAGATGAGTGCAATAACGGTTGCAAATATGGGGCGTTGGATGAAAAATTTTGAAAACATTTATTTTTTATCCAGAATTTTAACTTTCTGCCCAGGATAGAGAGTGGATAAACCATCCACAATAACGATATCTTCAGCGCTCAACCCGTTATTGATAAACCAATTATCTTCTCTCCATTCACCTACAATCACAGGGCGAATAGCCGCCTGTCCCTGTTCATCTATAACCCATACAAAATTACCTTTAGAAGATTGCTGTACAGCTTTTTGAGGGACAACAATGGCATTTGGCCTTATAGCTCCTTTTACTCTGACACGTACATATTGATTGGGACGTAAAATGCCTTCCGGATTATCTACACTGGCCCTAATTAAAAAAGTACCCGTTTGAGAATTGTAATAAGGCTCTGTAAAGGTGATTTTTCCTGTATAGGGGAATAAAGACCCGTCTAGCAAAATGACTTCCACTTCATACTCATCATTGGGTGGTTTTATAAGCAATTTTTTTGTAAACTGATTGCGAAAATCCTGAAATTGGTTTTCTGACATGCTGAAATTAATCCAAATAGGCGTAAGGGCAGAGACGGTGGTTAATTTACTATCGGTCACATTTACATAAGAACCATCTTGTTGCAGAGCTGAACTGCTAATGCCATTTAAAGGCGAGGTGATGGTGCAATAAGATAAATTTAACAGTGCTGTTTCCAGTTGAGCCTCTGCCTGATGTACTAAGGCAGAAGCAGATTCTGCAGAACCTGTGGCGTCATCAAGATCTTTTTGAGACAAAGCTTTTTGCTGAGATAGTGGTTTAACGCGCGCTAGATTTAATTGGGCTGTATTTAAAGCCGCTTGCTGCCTATTGAGAGCAGCTTGTGCTGCGTCCACTTGTGCTTGAAAGGGTTTTTTGTCCATTAAGAAAAGAATCTGTCCTTCTTTTACAAATTCTCCTTCTGTATAGATCCTTTTCTCTAAAAATCCACTGATTCTGGCCTGTATATTGACCAGGTGGGAACTTTGGGTCACGGCGATGTATTCAAAACTTACAGGGATATCTTTTTCTTCGATGGTGAGCGCTGTGACTTGGGCTTCTTTTGTCACTTTGGGTTGTTCTTTGCTACAGGAATGCAATAGAAATAAGACTGCTAAGACCCACAGGGCCCTAAGGAGGATCTGTTTTTTTGTTTTCATGGGCAGCATACGGTTTATAATCTCTATTTCAATTAGGGTCGGTATAGCAAGTTTTAACTTCTTTATCAAATAAATTTTTAAATTCAAGCAGGCAAAATTCAGAAAAAAAAAGAATAACAGGATAGGCAGGCATACGCATCAGGCTAACTCTTGCAGCCCTTCAGACTGCGATATCTAACCCATTCATAACCAGGGCGTTGCCCTGGGCTGTTGCAATTATAGCCTTACAGGCTATGGTTGCAAG
>CALBHK010000343.1 GCA_937894565.1 uncultured Chlamydiae bacterium | reverse complement strand
CCCATGGCTTTTACTTCATCCAAGAAACGGGCCGTACGTTCAAAGCCGCGAAGCTCGATGGTTTGGCGCACGATTTCACCAAGTTGCTTGGTACCGATTACTTCGTTCTTGAAGCCAATTTCTTTTGGAAAGAGTTCATTCAAGAGCACGCGACCGATATTGGTTTCGATTACAGGCTCACCTTGCTTCACGCGCACCTTGATGGTCTCGCGGATATAAAGTTTACCGGTATTGAAGAGGTATTTTGCTTCTTCTACCGAACCGAAGGTTTTCATCTTGCCATCTACTGGAGGCAACGAGGTTGTCATGTAGTAGGCACCCCAAGCGATATCCTTATCAGGTTTTGCCACTGGCTGACCGGTAGCAGGCTTGAGAAGGTTCTTGGTCGAAAGCATGAGGTTCTTTGCCTCCCAACGTGCTTCTTCGGTAAGTGGGATGTGAACAGCCATTTGGTCACCATCAAAGTCCGCGTTAAATCCAGTACAAACAAGTGGGTGCAGTTGTATAGCATTTCCTTCAATAAGAACTGGCATAAAAGCTTGAATACCAAGACGGTGAAGTGTCGGTGCACGGTTAAGAAGAACGTACTTACCTTTAATTACATCTTCCAAAATTGCCCAAACTTCTGGGATTTGATCTTCAATTAATTTGTTTGCTCCACGGATATTGTATGCTAATTCTGTTTCGATAAGTTTTGCAATAACGAATGGGCGGAATAATTCCAAAGCCATATGTTTTGGTAAACCACATTGGTTAAGTCTTAGTTCTGGACCAACAACAATAACAGAACGTCCTGAATAGTCTACACGTTTACCAAGAAGGTTTGCACGGAATAAACCTTGTTTTGATTTTAGGTTATCAGCTAAAGATTTAAGCGCACGCTTTTGAGATTGACTCATAGCTTGAGCACCATCTTGTTTAGCCATTGAGTTATCAATCAATGCATCTACTGCTTCTTGCAAAATACGCTTTTCATTACGCAAGATAACATCTGGAGCAGAGATTTCAATTAGTTTTCGAAGACGATTATTACGGTTGATTACACGACGATAAAGGTCATTAATATCACTTGTTGCATGACGTCCACCATCAAGCGCAACCATTGGACGAAGAGCTGGTGGAATAACTGGAATAACAGATAGGAACATCCATTCAGGACGTGAATGTGAATGAAGCAATGCTCGGATTAAAGTTAAACGTTTTTCTAGTTTTTCTTTTTCTAGAGTTTTTGCTTTAACTAAACTTGTTTCAACTTGATTCTTTAGTTTTTCTAAATCAATATTTTTGAACAAATTATAAATTTTTAAGGAGATAAAATGAGTGAATTAAAACAAGATGAAGTTTTAAATGAAGAGATAGAAAAAACGGAAAGTTGTTGCGAAAGTTCAAAAGAGTGTTGTGAAGGAAAAGAGGAACAAAAAGAGGAGAGTTTAGAAGATGTTATTGCTAGACTTGAAGATGAATTAAAACAGAGTGAAGATAAATTTTTAAGAGTTCATGCTGATTTTGAAAATATTAAAAAAAGATTAGAGAGAGAAAAATATCAAGCAATAGATTATGCAAGCGTATGGATTCAGCATGACCCAGATATTCCGCCAGTTGGTCATTTTGATCTAGGCTACTTTCTTCAATTCGGGAGATTAGTTTTAATAATTGCCGATCTACTTCAGGTGTAATTAGGTCGGAATATTCTGCAATTCGTCTTGCATCACCAGAGCGTAAAGCATCTATAATTTTATGAATCGGTTTAAAATCTTCCTGAAATGTGGTTTTAAGTAGTTTAATCGTAATACGTTCTAAACCCGATTCAATCGCTCGTATCTGTGCCAGAACAAACAGTTTGACCACAATGTCCAGAATACCCTGACTCAGATCAAACCAGCATTGGCGTAATTCTTCGGACAATACAGGGTCCGATTTTCTCAACCATTGATACTTCCATAGTGAGTCAGTAAATGTCATCCATTCGGATTTTCTGACTTTTCCATCTGGTGTGGTGATTGCAGGCTCATTTTTCATCGGTTCCCAATGAATTGAACCCAAACCTACTGCTCTACGTGATGAACGAAGATCCTGCTCAAAGATTTGAATTGCTTTAGGTGTCCCAACCATGACGATGGGTAGACTGTAAATATTGACTAAAGTGACAAAGAAATTAAGCATTTCATCCGAATTTTTGGAGCGATTTGCCAGTAAATGTTGAATTTCATCAATGACTAATAAGCCAATGGCATGAAGATGGGCAATATGCCCCATAAGCTGTAATAGCTTTTGTTCATTATGGCGTTTTTGCGTATATTGTTTTTCGTAAGTTGTTCCCAATGCACGATCTACGGCACTAAAGAAATTTAAATATAAAGACTTAAGTGAACCATTATACGGACAGTCGATTTTTAAATAGACAAGTTGGGTAAAGTTATGCTCAGGGTGGTAAATCTTTTGTTTATAATTTCTTAAAATTCGGTTCAGTGTTGTGGTTTTTCCGCTGCCAGAAAAACCAATAAATGTAAGGCTCTGTGCTGTAGAACGTACATCATTAGAGTGTGTTGGTTCAAAATTGTTGGATAAAGCAATTTGATGACTACGGTTTAGAATTCGATTAAAGTCACCAGTCACAATATTCCTCCCCACATAGCCTTTCCTCAGCATGATGGAGATTTTCTGCTCTAATTCTAAGTGTCTGCGAATAGGATGAAAAAAGTTATTAAATAGCTGTGAAATAATATGGGCACGAGTATTATTCGGTAATTGCCGATCAGATTGTTTAAATTCGATTGAACCTTTTATTGCTTGAATCGTGTCCTGTGCCTCAAAAATGGGTGGCAACGCCTCGATAAAAGGATTTCTCTGATAATCCGAAACTGGGCTAGGTGTATATACTGCATAATCATTTTGATTTGTCATAAACATATCCTAGAGTAGAGCTAGATGTATTAATCGTCATCATCTGAGTGATCAATATCTTCCAGTAAGTCTTGATAAATACCAAAAGTAAGTTGGTAATCCTCATCATGTTCCAGCTTCTGTTTGGACTTAGGCATCTGAATAATGTTATTTGTTGATTCAGATACAGTTTCAGTTGATTGTTCAGGAGGTAGATTCTTCAGATGATCTGCTTTCCTCGCCAAACGTTCATGATTCTTTTCCCGTTGACGGTTTTCCCTAATGCCTGTAACACGTTGTTTTTTGCTTGATGTTGTCTTTGGCTTTTTAGCATTGGCTTGAGCAATAATAGACTCTATATGCTCTTCAAGAGCAGCTTTAGATTTATTGGTTTCCAGTTCTTGAATTGCTTGGGTTTGCTTCTGTTCCTGTTGAACCTGCCAAACCTCCCAGAAACTACAACACCTAAATTCTCTTGATCTTGGTGCAAGTACAGCTTCCCAATAGTGTAGGCTATCTTCCTGATAAAAAACATAAATTATCTCAGCATTACTCGTATCATAAGCGACTTGTAAAGTATCTGGTCTTGAGATTGATTTTTTACGGTGCATCCAGCCTTGTTGATGAATTTCCGCACAATAATAGAATACACCAAAAACTTTGAGTCCAAGATCAGATAAAGTCGCTTTGGTTTTAGGAAGCAGTGCAACGCGTAATGCCTTTTCGGAAACCTGTTTTAATCTGCCCACTCGGTTTTGTATACCCCAGTTCCAGAGATGAATCGGGACTAAAGGTAAATCCGTTGGTATATCAATATCACGATCATACTTTTTTAATTGGTGTGTCAGGTTGTAGTTGAGGATTGAACCGATAATAATTTGCTTAAAATCATGAATTGTTAAAGTAGCATCTAGACGATAGTCCGAACCACCTCGTTTTTTTTCTTTAAAGGGCTGTACCACACCTGAAGCAAAAGGCTTAAATTCTGCCTGAGCAGTTCTGAAATAGCGCTCTACAATAGGCTTTAAATCCCCACGATATGGCGCAGTATTTTCAATCCGAATTGAGAAACTATGTTCGAGTGCCTCAATCTGATGACCTAATAATTCTCCACGATCTGCTAAAATCGCATCAGGTAATCCAATACAAGGCCACTCATCAATGGTAATTTCATAACCATACTGTCTGCATAGCTCAACTTTATCGGTCATGGCAACTTGTAGAGCCTGCATTGCGGTTACATATGAAGCATTCTCAAAACCAATATAAAAGCCGACTACCATTCTGCTAAATACATCAGCGATGAAGTAAATCGTTGGTCTTCCCACAATACAGGCACGATCAGAATCTGAAACAAGATAAATATCGGCAATCGTTGCATCAATCTCATAACGTGATCCTGGCCCTAAGACTTGGGTATTCACTGTCGAGTGAAGTGCCCGAATATCCTTGTTATAGAGAATTGGATTGCTACGGGCAGTAAGTTGGGCAACTTTAGGAAATTCACGGTCATAAAAATGTTTAAACTGCCATATTGATGGAATTTCAGTATCCTGAACATCAGGAAATAATGAATGATACATCGTATAGAACTTACGATAGGCATAACCTAAAGAATGTTTATTCTTGGTTAACATATATTTATTGATATTAATTCTAAATAATCGCTCAGTATTTACATCAATAAGTGCCCCTGTACCTGGCATAGATTTTCTGGGTCGTCCCAGCTTTTTATCTTTGGCAATTCGTTTACTACCTTTGGCACCAGAATTTTGATAACTCGGAATAAGTGCATTAGGTATTTGACCTCGTTGCCAATACCTGCGGGCAAGCCTGTAAATCGTCTGGTGAGTAGATTTCTGCTGCTCCAATATACGTTTAACAAGATCAAAGCGAATAGATGGGTCAAAAAATTGATCATGTGTAATGAGCGGTCTGATTAACGCCATTCCAGCATCACGTTTTTGCTGCTGGATACTGCCCTCAACAACTTTTAGCAATGCGATATCTGCAAAGGGGTCTTCAATCCATTCAGCTTCGTTTGCTTCTATAGATTTAGTTAACTCATTTTTTTCGATAAGAAAGGGGTTAGCACTCTGACTATCAATATCAATCCATACGATATGATAAAGTGTCATTTTAAGGATACGAAAAGATGTATCGTGCAGTTTATAAACATCATTGATTCGAAACATGGCGAATTTCCTCCCACACTTCAATATCACCTAATGTAATTTCAGATAATTTGAGCTTTTTATAGTCTTTGGTTATATCAAAGATAAAATAACGTTGAGCAAGAAGCTCCCGAATTTCTGATAAAGATGAACCCATTTCTAAATCATATGCCTGATCTACTTTTTTACTTAATTCAATTAATGTGAGATGAGGATATTGGGTAAATTTCTGGATATAGTCATTGAGT
>CALBHK010000342.1 GCA_937894565.1 uncultured Chlamydiae bacterium | reverse complement strand
AAGATCACGCCTCCAAAGTTAAGGGAAACAGATAGATATTTTTTGCTAATTTCATACAATTTCTTTCCTAAATCCACCTCTGAAATTTTTTTCGCCTGGTTCAACACTAAATAAAAATCCAAATTCTCACACACCTCTTGGATCATTTGACTTGCCCAAGAGTGCTTTTTAGACAAATAGACAATCAGATCATCTATTGATTTAATCCCATAGCGGTTCTGCTGCAAAGCTGTCTCTTTGATCAGGTTTAAAATTTCATGTTCATTTTTAAACAGACGAAAAAGAATGCGATAAACAATGTTTTTAATGAATTCATAGGCATTAACAATGCTTGTGGGTTCTGGTGTCGTCACGACCAGACCTGCATGTGTAAGAGCAAAAAAATCAATCACATTAGATGAAGTTCCAGCTCCCAGATCTAGCAACACCAAATCTACATCCAACAATTTTAAATCTTTGAGCAATCGTAATTTATGGCGATGATCTAAATTAGCTAATTCCGGAACAAACCCACTTCCCGGAATCAGATGCAGAGCAGGAATGGTGGTGGGAATCATCAAGGAACTTAGAGATAATTTTTCTGATAAAAAATAATCCCCTAATCCCCTTTCAGGGTTTCTTAATCCAAAAATAGTATGCACATTAGCGGCCCCAAAATCCAAATCAGATAGAGTTGTGCGAATGCCAGATAGTGCATAATGAACAGCCAAATTACAACTTACCATCGATTTACCAACTCCACCCTTACCCCCTCCTACAGCTATCATAAATGGCTGAGCATTCATAAGATAGCCTCCATAGATAAATCACCTGAAGAAAGCTCTGAGGCCTTGCTTACGACCACAGCCCGTTCAATCACATTGGAAAGCTCTCTCACATTCCCCGGCCATTGGTAGTGCATTAGTTTTTCTATAGCTTCTAAAGAAAGAACTTTGACCGGTCGATGATTTTGCTCACACGCTTTTTCTATAAAAAAATGAGCCAGAGGAACAATATCTTCTACTCTTTCTCTTAAAGGGGGTAAATAAATAGGCACTACATTTAGACGATAAAACAGATCTTCACGCAAAATTTGATGGGCAAGTAGATCTTTAACCTTTCGATTAGAGGTTGAAATTAAACGCACATCCACATGAATTGACTTAGTTCCTCCGACACGCTCAAATTCCTTCTCTTGAATCACTCTTAATAATTTAGGCTGTAAGGCGAATGGCACTTCCGATATTTCATCTAAAAGCAGCGTGCCACCATCCGCTAATTCAAAGCGCCCCAATTTACGCGCATTGGCTCCTGTGAAAGATCCCTTTTCATGGCCAAAAAATTCCGATTCAATTAATGTCGCCGGCACAGCCGCACAATTGACCTTGATATAAGGTCTTTGAGATCTTGGAGAATGAAGATGAATTAAACGGGCAATTTCCTCTTTCCCCGTGCCGGATTCTCCATGGATAAATACATTTGCATTACTATCTGCAATGCGCTTAGCCTCTTCAATAATTTTTAACATTATAGGACTGTGGGCAATCATTTCAGTAACTGAAGAAGGACCCTTTTCATGCAAAAGAGATAAAAATGCCTGGGCTTTTTCAAGGATGGCCTCAATAGATTCTAAAGAAAAAGGTTTAAGAAGATAGTCAAAAGCCCCTAACTTCATTGCCTCTACTGCATTCTCAATGCTTCCAAAAGCAGTGATCACGACAACAAGTGTTTCAGGCATATTTTCTTTTACTTTTTTAAGTATTTCCATGCCAGTCGCTTCAGGCAGGTTCATATCTGTCATCACCAGATCAAATTTCTGTTTGCGCAAATACTCAAGGGCTTCTTTTCCATTAATGGCCGCTACCGTCTCTATCCCCTCTCTTTTAAAAGTCTCAACCAAGAAGTTTCGCATGATCGCTTCATCATCTACAATCAACACTTTTTCTATTTTCATAACTCACCTTACGCAAAAATGGTTTTTTGGAAGCAAAAGCGAAATCTTTTCTGGGGTTGGAAGCGTCAGGGGTCTCGAGGGGGCCATAGTATATCTATAGTCGAGGAGAGAGACACTCTCAGGGAAGAGTGCAGATTGCTTACATAAACCACGTTTTACGTATGGTGAGTTCATAACCCCTCTCTATTTGGTAGCGTAATAGTAAAAGTCGTTCCTGCATTTAACTCAGAATCCACCATAATCCCTCCATGAAGCTCTTGTACTATCCTATATACATAGGCTAAACCAAAGCCATGACCTCTCACTTTTGTGGTAAAAAAGGGGGTAAAAATTTTTTCCATATTTTCTTTAGCCACCCCTATCCCGTTATCTTTTACTTTTAATAAAATTTCATTTGCCTTCTGATAAAGAGTAATTGTTATATTTCCCCCTTTAGGCATTGCTTCTATAGAGTTTGTAACCAAATTATGAAGAATAGACCTAAATAGAGTGGCATCTAGATACGCTTTAAGTGAATTAGGTAAATCTAAAACAATGTTCGTATGTTCATTAAATTCGATACTCGCTTGATTTTTTTTAATCACTTCTTTAATTAATAAAACCATATCTACCCATTCTAATTGCACTTTCAAGGGACTAGAGTAGTTCAAAATATTCACTACAAGGCGGTTAATATCTTCTGTTCCTTCGATAATATTGTCTACCATATTTTGCATAGGCGCTTGTCCCACTAAATCACGCTTAAGTAAAGAAGCAAATCCTCTTATTCCTCCTAAAGGGTTGCGAATCTCATGAGCAATCACTGCAGCCATAGCGCCCAATTCCCTCATACGGTCATTGCGATTGGCTATTCTTTCTAGATTTTTTAACTCTGTAATATCGCGCAGCAAAATGATCATGCCCTGATCACCTACCAAAGTCGTCTCGATTTCTAATTCCACTTTTTTGGATCCTTCAATCACAGAAAAAATAGGAGATAACTCTTTTTCTTTTAAACGTTCAGAAAACGAAAACCCAAGTAAGGGAATCCCAACTGTCTGATCAAAATCACGCCACAAAATCGAATCCTTGGATAATCCTAGTAGTTTTTGAGCAGCCGGATTGCAAGTTTTAATCACGCCGTTTGCCATGATAAAAAGCAGCCCTTGAGACATATGATTAAGGATATCTTCTAAATAATACTGCGTAGCTGTTAATTTTGCCTCAAGTTTCTCATAGGCCCCTTCAATTTTTTCTGTTTCCAAAGAAAACTTTTCAAAAGCCTGCATCAAAACAGTAATTTTCTGCTCTTTGCCTTCAGAGCCTCTGGCTAATTCTATCGTTTTCTCAAGATCAGTTATAGCTGTTTTTTTATATGGCATGATGCCCTTTCATAATATTTTTGACTCTGCGGGGGGGGGTGTGATTTACTAATATGTACTCATTGTGGGGATCAACTTTTTTTTTCACAACATTTTATTAATTCTTGCATTGATTAAAATTCCTCTATATGGAATACTCTGTATCATAAATTACATTCGAACGTCATTTGATGAGCAGGAGATAGAATGAGCCGTTATACAGGGAAAAAAAACCGCATTGCACGCCGATTTGGCGTCAATATTTTTGGACGCAAGCGCAACCCGTTGCTCCATAAACCTAATCCACCAGGCATGCATGGAGCACGTCGACGCAAGAAGTCGGACTACGGTCTTCAGTTAGAAGAAAAGCAAAAGCTCAAAGCTGTTTATGGCATGATTACAGAAAAACAACTAGTTAACACCTACAAAAAAGCATTAAGAAAAGGGGGCAACACAGCTCAAATCTTAGCCGAAATGCTTGAATGCCGCCTTGAGGTTGTTGTCTACCGCTTAAAATTTGGCAATACTATTTTTGCCGCTCAACAGCTTGTTAGCCATGGTCATATTCTTGTGGATGGCAAAAAAGTAGATATTAGATCTTATTACGTGCGTCCAGGGCAAGTGATTTCTATTAAAGAAAACTCACGCCAAATGACATCTATCCATGATGCAATGAATAACCCCATGCACAATGTGCCTGAGTATGTTGAAGCAGACCACACGCAATTTAGCGGCAAGTTACTAGCTTCCCCTACAATCG
>CALBHK010000341.1 GCA_937894565.1 uncultured Chlamydiae bacterium | reverse complement strand
AACACGCCGAATTCCATGCATTTTCTGCTTTAAATTCATCGTTTCGCCCATTTCATCGACAATGCAGTCATTCACAATGAAATAGCGGCCCTGATCAAATGAAACATTATGGATCTTCACAATATGAGGATGTTCAAGAGACGAAAGTAGGCTAAGTTCTTCTTCCAAACGCTTCACAAAAGCGCGATCATGAGAAAGAGTGTCGGGCAATACTTTAAGGGCTACTTGGTTTTTAATAAAACGATGTTCTGCCAGATAGACATTCCCAAGAGCTCCTCTGCCGATTTGTTTTATAATCTGATAATCGCCTAATTGCTTTTCTTCCAATCTAACCTCCTAAACAGAAACCGGATATACTCAGGTTATACGATATTTCTTTCCCCTATTCTTTGCAAGGATAAGAGAGAAAGAGAAAAAGGAGGAGAAGAGAAGAAGTTAACCGCAGAGCCGCAAAGTACGCAGAGGAATCGCAGAGAAGAAAGAAAAAGAGAGAGCTGCAGATTTTTTAAATAAAAGAGCTTTTGGCATTTAAAAAGACTATACAAAAGAAATTTGTTTCATTGAAACCCTTCAGTTTTCTCTTTTTTCCTTTTCCTCTCTGCGATTCCTCAGCGTACTTTGCGGCTCTGCGGTTAACTCCCCCCGCTCTTCCCTTTATTTTTTCTCTCTTCCTCTTTTCCTTCTCTAAAATTCGAATTCGGGAGGCACTTTACTTTCAATACTTACCTTCTCTCCCGTAAAAGGATGATCAAATTCAATCTTCCAGGCATGCAGCATCATTCGGTTAAACTCTCTCTTCGTCTTAAAACGTTCGGTAGCATACTGATTGTCTCCAAGTATTGGATGTCCCATCCAAGACAAATGCACCCTTAACTGATGGGTACGCCCAGTGATAGGCCTGCACTGAATAATCGAATAGTCTTCTGCACGTTTTTTCACCTTCCATTTTGTGATCGCGAGCTTGCCTTCGGGGGCTACTTCATAGAGAGTCTGTCCATAACCATAACTTCCCTTTTTAGCAATCGTATTTTTAATGACACCAAAATTACTTTTTGGCACCCCATCTACAACTGCCAGATAGACTTTGCTTATTTCACGCGTTTTAAAATGATGCGCTAGTTTTTCTTCTGCCTCTTTTGTTTTAGCTAAAATAAGGACACCGCTTGTTAAGCGATCCAAACGGTGGACAATTTTTAAATGGTTACAATAGGAACTAAGGGCTGTTAAAATTCCTTCCCTATCTGTCGTCACACCTGATGGCTTATCATAAGCTAAAAAATACTCATCTTCATATAAAACACGGGATAACTCAAACAGTTTGACTTCTTTAACAGCAAATTGAGTAATATTTCCCTTAAAAACAACGCGATCGCCCGGACGCAGCTTAGTATTGGCAAAACGCTCTGCCCTTCCATTAACAGTACACTGCGCCTCATCCAAGGCGCGGCGCACCTGTCTTTGTGAGACTGCTGTACCAAATTTTTTAAGAAGAAAGTGAACAAGCGTGCCCATCTCTTCTAGTTTAACAATCCAATCTTGTTTAGTCATAATTATCCAGGAAATTGGGCTAAAAAGCGCAAATCATTTAATGTAAAATAACGAATATCATCGATGCCATGTAAAAGCATCACTAATCTTTCAATCCCCATCCCCCAGGCAAATCCGGAATATTCTTCAGGATCTACCCCCCCACATTTTAATACTTCAGGATGGATCATTCCAGCCCCCAAAACTTCAAGCCATCCCGTCTGTTTACAAACAGAACAACCCTCTCCTTTACAAACCATACAGGAGACATCCACTTCTAAGCCAGGCTCGACAAAGGGAAAATAACTAGGGCGAAAACGGGTTTCCACCTCTTCGCCTAAAAGTTTGCGCAAAAAGCTATTAAGAGTGTTTAAAAGATCAGAAAAAGTGACGTTTCGATCAATATAAAAACCTTCTAACTGACGAAAGAAGACGTGAGATCTTGCAGAAATTTCTTCATTTCTAAAAGCTGTGCCCGGTGCAATCACTCGAATAGGAGCTCGATTGTGCTCCATCACATGCACCTGCACATTAGACGTGTGGGTGCGCAAAATCACTTTTGGGTTTATATAGAATGTATCCTGCATATCAATAGCTGGATGATCTTCGTCAAAATTTAAAGCTTCAAAATTATAGTAATGACTTTCAATGTCAGGTCCACACTGAATAGAAAAGCCCATTTCCACTAAAATATCTACAATGCGATCCAAAGATTGAGTGAGAATATGGCGATGCCCAAGAAAATGCTTACGTCCGGGAAGAGAAATATCTAAATTCTCTTTTTTAAGACGCTCTCTCTCTTCAGTTAACAAAAATTCGGCATGCTTAGCTTCTATTTTAGTTGTAAGCTCTACTTTAAGATCATTAATCAACTTACCTAAATGAGGACGATCCTGCGCAGAAACATCACGCAACGAAAGCATTAAAAGCTGAAGAGGCCCCTTTTTTCCCAAATAGCGCACACTTAAAGACTCTACTTCTTTAAGCGAACTAGCTCCTGCTAACTCTTGAATGCATTCTTCCCTAAGGAGTTTGACTTTGTCTTGCACAATCTTATCCATTTTTTATAGAAAATTAACAAAAAACATATATAAAAATCAACTTTTAAACCGCGAACGCGGTAAAAGTCCCAAACGTAAATCAATGTCGTTAATTTGGGAAACAGGGCAACGCCCTGAAATATAAAAGCCTAGGGCAACGCCCTAGGTGCTTGCAGGATGTGACATCAGGCTGAAAGCCTGAGTTATAGTAAATATAGCAGTTAAATCACGTGGAATATTATATATATTTACCATAACTCAGGCCTTCAGCCTAAGGAAAACTTTTTCGATCCAACCTAGGGCGTTGCCCTAGGCTTTTATATTTCAGGGGGTTGCCCTGTTTCTTAAATTGACAACATCAAACTTACGTGATGATCAAAAAATTGTCCCGAGTTTCTACTCTAAACTGCTAAAGCTGTCTTGGCTTGATCAGCTATCGCCGCAAAAGATTTAGGATCGCGAACTGCTAAATCAGCTAAAATCTTACGGTCGATTCCACATTGAGCTTTTAATAATCCATTTATTAATTTGCTGTAAGAGATACCATTAAGGCGTGCAGCAATATTAATACGGCAAATCCATAAAGAACGCATTTCACGCTTCTTACGTTTGCGATGGATGTAATTAAAAGTCAAGGCGCGCATCACTGCTTCTTTTGTCAACCTTGCATGATTCTTGCGGTCGCCAAAAAAGCCTTTTGACAGGTTACGAATTCTTTTACGTCGGCGATGAGATGCGACGGCTGTTTTTGTTTTTGTCATGATTATTCTCCCTTTATTTCATCTTTGTGGAAAGACACATCATCTTTTTATACGTCTTGGCGTACTTATCATGCACCAATGCTGGACAACTCAATTGACGTTTGCGCTTGGATGTTTTTTTTGACATAATGTGTCTTTTTCCCGCTTTTCTACGCAGGAGTTTTCCTGTTCCTGTTACCTTAACTCTTGAGGCAACCGATTTATTTGTTTTCTGTTTAGGCACTTCTTTGCTCCTAAGCTTTATGCTTTTTACCAATTGGCGCTATCACGACATTAATGGTTCTTCCAAACTGCTTAGCCGGTGACTCTACAGCCCCTACCTCTTTCACTGATACGCAAAAATTAGCAATAACCTCTTGACCGACATCCACGTGCGCCATTTCTCTACCTCGGAAAAACATGGTTAGTTTCACCTTGTTTCCTTGCTCAAGAAATTTTATCGCACTACGGACTTTCACCTCAAGATCATGCGTATCAATATTCGGCTTGAGTTTAACCTCTTTAACTTTAATGACAGTTTGAGCCTTTTGGCTTTCTTTCTTTCTTTTAGTCTGTTCGTAACGTAGTTTACCAAAATCGATGATTTTACAAACAGGGGGCACTGCATTAGGAGCAATCTCTACAAGATCTAATCCTGCTGCAAGAGCTTTGATAAGAGCATCTTTTGTAGAAACGACACCTACTTGCTCCCCGTTCTCATCAAT
>CALBHK010000340.1 GCA_937894565.1 uncultured Chlamydiae bacterium | reverse complement strand
AATTTAACGATAAAGATGCCAAAAAAGGCAATTTTAGCAAGCAAATGTAATTACGTAAGAGGTCTAATAATAAAAACAGGCTCATAAGTGGTTCTCCGTAAAAAGAACCACCATCTTAAGAAATCAATATTTTATTGTAAACAACAAATTATTTGTGAAACCGATCCTGATTCAACTAAACGGATAACAAAGAGTTTCAATTTTCAAAACAGAGCGCACTATCTAATTTTTGAAGCTGGTCGAAAGTCATCTCTTGAAATGCCCCTCTTCTTAAATCGAGAAATGTTTTTTCATCCATCTTAGAAAGATATTCGCGTAGCCCCAATACATCAAGACTCTTTTCTTTGATTGTTTGAATAAACTGTCTACAAGTTTGATTTTGAGGAGTTATTGTAAGCCATTTATCCTTATGAGTATTATAAATCTGCATGGTAGAAGGAGTGTTCTGAGGCTCATTTTCAAATTTAATAAATACATCTTTAATCTTCTCCACAGACAGGCATCTATCAAAACCTAATTGAGTAAAACTGTCGCAATTTTCTACGGTAAAATTAAAAAAATTTTTCTGCTCCATTTTTTCTTTGAAGATTTTATAAAAATGCATCATTGATATTGTTTTATTGTTGACAATACAAACTAGATCCTCTTTCGTTAAGTCTTTAAATTCACAACAATAAATTGGTTTATCGTTCTTATTCTCCTCCCTATTTGGAACCTTTTTATCGTTATGCTCCAATGCCAATTTTATAAAATTACTAAAAATTAATTCCATAGAATCATTCGGATTCAAAAAACTATCAGACACTAGCTCTATTTTTTTTAAACTATAAACTTCAACTTTATCTTGATAAAACTGAATGTAATTTTCTTTAAATTTTGAAATTTCCATTTGTGCTCCGTATTTAATTACCATCTTTATATCGCTTGTTTCTTAGTTTCCGCATCCCAAAATAAATTCAGGGATGCAATCGGGATAGATGGATTGATCGAAACATACATCACACAAATTAATATTTTGTTAAGGTTATCTTTTTATCTTTTTAGCCTGAAGCGGCTTTTGAGAGCCTTTCAAAAACAGTTCTTAAAGGCCCATCCTGATCAAAATTGGCATCTACCCAGGCCATTGTTACTCCATCGCGGTCTAATTCGCGCAAAGTGCGATATAAATTAGCCTGGATCGTAGAAACATCCTCTTTATTGCCCAATGCATAGATTTTTTTAGCTCCGGGATAAGGCAGGTCTAAAAACCCCAATACAACGGGTGGATCTCCCTCATAAGCCCCTTTTCCAAAGATCAGCCGAGCTTTGGGAGAATAGTGACGGTAATGCTGGCCGGGACACAATATTTTTTTATCTTTTCTCTGTTTAAGAACATATCCTAAAGTCTCTTCAATTGCTTCAATAGGAATAGCTCCCAGACGGCCTAGTTGCCACCCCTCTTCTGTTTGAATCAGAATTGTAGATTCAATTCCCTTCTTGCACTTGCCTCCCTCTAAAACAGGCTGCATGGGCCCAAAATCCTCTGCAATATGGCTAGAAGAAGTGCTGGAGGGACGCCCCGAAAGGTTGGCTGAAGGTGCCACAATTGGACCCACCTGTCGAATGACCTCTAAAGTCAGAGGATGGGCCGGCATTCTCACCCCAACTGTTAATAAACCAGCACGCACCTTTAAGGGTACATTGTCTATAATGGCGGGCAACACAAGAGTTAGAGGTCCTGGCCAAAAAGCCTCTGCCAAAATCTGCACATCAGAAAAGGGGCAGGAAGTAATTTCTTTAAGCTGTTCAAAACAAGCTATATGAACAATTAATGGATTATCCTGAGGACGATTTTTTAAGTGAAAAATCTGATCTATCGCTGCATCCGCATGCAACGAAGCGGCTAACCCATAAACTGTTTCTGTAGGCAAAGCAACTACACCCCCTGCTTTGAGCAGAGAGATTGCTTCTTGTAAATTAACTTTCATTTCAACTCTTGAATTAATAATTACATAATATCAAAAAAAATATTCTTAAGCGATCGTAATTTCTTTATCTAAATAAACATCCTGGATTAAATGAAAAAGCTCAACACCCTCTTTCATCGATTTTTGAAATGTTTTTCGTCCGCTAATGAGCCCCATGCCTCCAGCTCTCTTATTAACGATAGCTGTATGCACGGCTTCTTCTCGATCATTTTTACCGGCAGCTCCGCCCGAATTAATCAGGCCAGCCCTTCCGGCAAAGCAATTTAATACCTGATAGCGGCAAAGATCAATAGGATGGCTACTGCAGAGTTTGTTATACATAGCATCTGAATATTTTCCAAAACTGCCCTTTTGATTTAACGCCGCATATCCACCGTTATTAATGGGGAATTTCTGCTTGATGATATCGGCTTCAATTGTGACCCCTAAATAATTGGCTTGCCCTGTCAAGTCGGCGCTCTCATGGTAATCCACACCCTCTACTTTAAAGCTGTTATTGCGCAGATAACACCATAAAACTGTTGCCATACCCAAAGAGTGTGCCAGTTCAAAGGCCTGGCTAATTTCCTGGATCTGCTGAGCGCTTTCTTCGGATCCAAAGTAAATAGTCGCCCCTACCGCCACAGCACCCATCTCATAAGCCTGCTCCACGCTGGCAAATAGAATTTGATCATAATGATTGGGGAAAGAGAGAAGTTCATTATGATTAATTTTAACAATAAAGGGAATGCGATGGGCATACTTACGGCAGACACTTCCCAATACTCCAAGGGTCGAAGCAACGCCATTACAACCTCCCTCAATCGCTAGTTTTACAATATTTTCAGGATTAAAATAGAGAGGGTTAGCAGCAAATGAGGCTCCAGCAGAATGTTCTACCCCCTGATCCACAGGAAGAATAGATAAATACCCTGTGCCCGCTAACCGACCATGATTAAACAATCTCTGTAAACTGCCTAAAACTCGGGGCGAGCGATCCGAATGCAGATGCACTCGTTCTATCCAATCGGGACCGGGCAAGACCAACGATTCTTTAGAAACAGCCGTGCACTGATAATTTATTAGCTCTTCCCTCTCTTTTGTAGCTAGCATAGGTGACTCCCTTTTTGCTATTCTATATAACATATGCGACACCATCGTGAAAAGGAGCGATTTTTAATCGCCATTAAAGCTAACCGCGTTTTACAAAGCGTTTTGATCGCTCTTGTCATCATTTTAATTCGTTTATGGCATCTTTCAGTCATCCAACATGATACGCTTACAGAAGAAGCGCACAAGCCCAGAAAACGTTCTGTAATAAGCACTCCGGCAAGAGCAACAATTCGCGACCGTTTTAATATCCCCCTTGCCTATAATAAAATAGACTACAACCTCTCCCTTATTTATGCCCACATTCAAGAAATTCCCGCCAGCGCCTATAAAACCGATGAAAAGGGAAATCAAATTAAATATTTTAAAAGAAAGGAATACATCCACTCTCTGTCTGAATTAATTGCCAAAGAATTGGAAATAGATGCTGCACGTTTAGAAGATGAAATTCATTCAACCGCTGTATTTTTTGGGCTGCGTCCTTATGTGATTAAAGAAAATATTTCAGAAAAACAATTCTATCGCCTTAAAATGCTAGAAAAAGATTACCCTGGATTGCTCGCACAAATTGTTCCCAAACGCCATTATCCATTGGGACGTGTGGGATCTCATCTGGTTGGCTATGTAGGACCGATCGAGCGCAGCGAATACATTGCCGTTTCTCAGGAAATCAATGCTTTAAAATCGTTTATTGAAAAAGACGAAGAGGGAGAAACCCAGGAACTGCCCGCAGGAGTTGCAAGCAACAAAGAAGCGCGTGAAAGAGTTAAAGAATTGCAGGAGCGCGCTTATCAAATTAATGATTATGTTGGAAAAACAGGAATTGAATCTCAGTTTGAAGAAGAACTGCGGGGCTATCGAGGCACACAATCTTATTTAACAGATGCTAAGGGAAATGTCTTGCGCGAACTTCCGCAGTCTAGAGAGGCCATTCCGGGGGAGCGTGTTTTACTTACTATCTCTTCAGAATTACAAGCATTTGCAGAAAATCTGCTCATTCAAAATGAAAAAATACGCGATCAGCGCATTGGACGCAATGAGGAAAAAGTAATCGATCAACCCTGGATTAAAGGAGGGGCCATTGTTGTCATGGAGCCTAAATCAGGAGAAGTTCTAGCTCTTGCTTCCTATCCCCGATTTGATCCCAACGATTTCACCCATCAAGGCGAAACATTGGCCCGCTCACGTTGGCTAGAAGATGAAAAATACATCGCCTCTATTTGGGATGGCCAGGCCGATTTGCTTAGAGAAGGAAGCAAAAAAGATGAAAACTTAACACTCAATTGGAAACAATACTTACATTTTATAGCACCTGTTAATAGCTCTCTATACAAAGTGATCAACCGTGTTCAGACGCTTAATGATGCGGTAAATATCCAAAGAATATTAAAACCTTTTGAAAAATCAATTCCCTCTCTTATCAACTATCTCTATCCACAAGACACTCTATTTCCGGATGGAATGGGGAAAGTAGAGCGCGAGTTGCTTTTTGAAAAACTTGACACTTCTTTCTTAAGGACATTTCTTGACCCCTATCTCAAAGAGATTAAACATAACAAAGATAAACTTCTAGGTCTTGATGTGACGCGTCTTGTAGCAGATGAGGAGCGTTTTAGCGAACGTTTATTAAAACAAGTAGGAAGCATCTCTTTAGAAACTTTCCGCTCTCACTCTACTGCTTTTGTCTCTATTGAAGACTTTGTAAGAAGCGAAGCGCAGCAAATTTTTCATCACACAGATTTTAAAAAATGGAGAGAAGAGTCCCAATCTTCCTTTTTAAAAGAAAAGCGCGAACAAGAAAAGCAACTTAAAATTTATGCCAAACCTTATTTAGAGTACATTGATCAGGAAGAAAGAAAACAATTCAAGCTCTTTTGGCAAGAGAGTGGCTGGTCGCTTATTCTCACTTTTTTAAAGGGAAGCCGCGGAGATAGAAAGCTAGAAACTTATCAACGTCATTTTCATTCATGGCATTCAGAAATTGCTTTGGGAGCTCATGGAACAGCCAGATGGAGAAAAGCATACGATACCCTATCTAATTGCCTGGAAGGATTTGACACCCCATCGAGTAGAGAATACCTGCAAGCTTTACGCCGTTTTGACCATTTACATAGGCCTTTATGGGGACGTTATCGCCACATCAGAGAAGAAAAAAATATTCAATTAGAAAAGCATTTGGCAATGGGCTTTTATCCAAAATTTGGCTTTGGATGCTGCAGAGCGCAAGCTTTTCGCCAATCTAGCTCTCAAGGATCGGTTTTTAAACTCATTACAGCCTATTCCATTCTTAAGCAGCGCTATCATGAGATCGCTGGCGCTAAATTACATTTTTCCTTGCTTAATCCCCTGACAATCGATGAACAAAGAATAGTCAATGGAAAAAATGTCTATTTAGCCAGATTAGAAAATGGAACCTTAATCCCTCAGTTATATAAAAAGGGCAGACTATGCACCAGCGTCATAAAAAATATTGGGAAAATCGACATTATTGGAGCATTGGAGCATTCCAGCAATCCTTATTTTAGCTTGCTTGCCTCTGATTGCCTGCACCACCCCAATGATCTTTCCAAAGCAGCCCTTGAATTTGGATATAGTTCTAAAACAGGCATTTTGCTTCCTGGAGAAGCCAGTGGAAATTTGCCCCATGATTTAGAAACAAACCCAACTGGTCTTTTTTCTTTCGCCATTGGGCAGCACACCCTTGTCTGCACACCTTTACAAACAGCAGTCATGACAGCTAGTTTGGCGAATTATGGCACTCTAATTGTGCCTAAAATTGTCAATGTCACTGTAGGCAGCTATCCCGATTACGCAGGAGCGAGAAGCTATTCTCAGGCCTTTGCTTTTGAAGAGAGCCTGCAAACAGCCGGCATTACTTTTCCTCTCTTTTTAGCTCCTGGAAAAGCATCTACAAAGCCTATTTTAAACCAATACAGCATTCTTAAGAAAGAAAGTATTGATCTTCCTCATCCCATCCGTAACACAATTTTAGAAGGGATGCGTCAAGTGGTGGATAACGGGCAAGTAGGAGGGATGTGGGGACTGCGTCATTATTTTGGGGAAAATCAAGAGCCCATTAACAGTTTTATCCGTCTAAGACATGACCTAGTGGGTAAAACAGGCACGGCCGAATGTGTAGAAGTATTGAACCTTGATCAGGAAACAGGCACAAAAAAATGCTGTCAAATCTGGTTTGCAGGCATTTCCTTCGATCATGAATTACTGCCGCAAGATCGCGCGAAAGTATGCACGGAAGAAGATTTATTTGGAGAAGCAGAACTTGTAGTCGTTGTCTATTTGCGCCATGGAGGCTATGGAAAGGATACGGCCCCGCTTGCCGCGCAGGTCATTGAAAAATGGAGAGAGATACGGGATAGGAACGGAAAGTGAAAGGAATCATAAAATAAAGTGTTGATTTTCTTTTAGTATTTACCCTATCATTCTGTAAACGATAGTTCAAACAAAAAAAAGAACATGGATCAAATAATTTTTTTAACAAAAATGTTTTGCTTTTTTTTCACGAGCTGGATTTTAAAAAGATGTATAGCTAATTCTTTTTTCAAAAAAATTTGCAAAGAAAATGGAAAAATTCAAATGGAGGATTTGGAATGTTTTACGGGAGATATAATAAGAGGCTGTGCAATTTTATTCTTGTTGGGTTACTTTCTATTTTTACGATAAATCAAACTCATGGACAGATTATTTATCCTTCACAATATGGTCTAGGTGATGTAATTTTCATAGCAAAATTAGAACGATTAATAGAAAAATTAATCAAGAGCCAAGGAAAAGGAGACAGCAAAAAAACCATTCAATATCTGGTAGAAATCAAAAGAGAAATTCAAATGGCTTATGGAATCGAATTTGATATAGGAAAATGTCTTAAGGAAGTAGAAAAAGAATTTAAAAAATTAGGACAAGTTCTTCCATCCAGCGCTACAAAAATCATCAAAGATAAAGTCAAAAAAGAAGAGAAAAAGCAAAACAAAAGACTTTGTGATGTCCAGCAGATTATGGAAATGGAAAACATATCATTCGAAGATGCTCAACTTTATTTATTAGGTTCAAATGAATACAAAAAAGAAGATAAAACTGAAGAAGAAAAAGACTTGCCCACCTTATTAATTTGCGGCGTAGTAATGAGTTTATGCGGCATTTTCTTATACTCATTACCAATTCCTTTATGTAAGGAATGGGGTCAGAACCTAATTATAGGAGGATTCACTACTTGTGTCACAGTTTTATCTAATGAACATGATGAAAATAAGAAAAAAGATGAAGAAAATAAAAAAGAAGATAAAGAATAAGAAAGGCTCCGTTAACTACTGAAATCGATTAGGAGGAGGTCATAAGACCCCCTCCTCCCACACCACCATACGTACGGGACCGGTCTTGTTGTTAAAAAAAGACAGCGATTAATCATATGTTGCGTCTTTATCCTGCCGGCCCCCAAAGCATTTGGGAAGCCGATCCTGCCCATCCTGTTTTTCTTTTTTTTCTCTGCGTTTCCTCAGCGTACTTTGCGGCTCTGCGGTTAGCTCCCTCTTTCGTTGCATGATCACTGCATCACGTATTCTCTATGCATTGATCCTTCACGCAGGTTCTTGTTCAAAACGGAGGGAGAATAGATTTCACCCTTGATAAAGTTTTTTCTCATGGAACGATATAGAGATCTGCCTTCTGTTGTGACCTTTAAACTTCTCCAGGATCCCATTAAAAATCCTATAGCTCTAATATAGACTGTGGGCATGATCTTTCCTAAAAAGATCACGGGTTTAAGAATAGAAGGCGGATCTGTATCAATCACTCTAACACGAAAAAGATTAGGGATTTGGCCGCCCTCTGATTCTTTACCAAAAATCTCTTCCAATTCTTCCTGTACATTCCACGCGCAAGAATAAACGGCTATGTTAAAGGCATAGATGTGTTCGTTCATTATTCTATGATACTTTTCCTGATCGTTTTTAATTTTATTAATAAGAACTTTTTTCACGCTCCCATTTATATAAGCGTCATTAGAAAAAATAAGCTCTCCCACTTGAGCTCTAAGCTCATAATAAAAATTTTCACTTTCCAGATCGATATTTAAACTATTAATTCCTTTCGTATCAATATCAAGTTTTTCGGACAACTTGGCAGCATAATTCTTTATCTCCTGCAAGCGTCTGGCATTAAAATTTTTGCTAAATTCAGCTTTCTCATTTCCGGCAAAAGGATTTCTGTCTAGTGACATACGCAATTTACGGCGTTGAAGATCCATATAATCTTTGCCTTTATCAGGGCTGATGATAAATGTTGTTCCCTCACGTCTACGAACACTTAAGTATTCATTTTGATCCAAATAGTGTAAATCGCCTTCCACTGTCTTAGTTAAAAAAGCTAATCTTTGGAAAGTGCCATTGGGGAATTTTTTTACAAATGTACCGATGGGATAGGCGTTATAACCCCCATTTTCATTAGGAATTAAAAGCACTTTATAGGCGTGGTTGTCGGCAAATTCAATTTTGGAGCTCTTACACGATCCTACCACGCGCACCCCCCAATTATTGCCATCTAAATTGGGGGCTATTTTTTGAGCTTCTTCTAAAGTATAGGACTCAAAAACGGGAAGCTGCTTCCACCATTCATCTTGATCAAGATCTATTTTTGCGCCCAGCTTTTCCCATTTGTTAGTCGACCAAAAATGCACGCCTTTTTCAAAAACTTCAAAATTACCCATCACATTGGTTTTTTTACCGGCCAACTGTTGAAAAACATGTTCAACAGAGGCTGCCTTTTCTTGGCTAAATAGCATATGCTGTTCATCACTAAGCTTTACCCACTGCTTTTCATCGTTAGCATTTACATAGGCTAAAGAGGCAACATTGCCCTCTATTTTGAAAATTTTATCTTCTTCTCTTTTTTGACCATCCAGTATTATCCTCTCTTGGCGCTTCATCTTAAATTTGCCTAAACGAGGATCAAGTCCGCAGTCATTGATTTTTTTATAAAGATCGGGCAGAAGAACAAAATTACGTACAGAGCCATGATCACGCAAAACCCATTTAAAGAAGAGCTCTCTTAATTCTTTATTATTCGGATCTTTGATCAGAGCTATAAATTCTTCATATCTTTCGGCATGCTGTAAATTGCGAAGATCCACAGATGTCAGAGTATTGCCTAAACTGAAGTGATGCTTGCTTTTCCATGCAAGAGCTAACTCTTTCAACTCTTCTGAAAGTTCTCTCTCTTTATTTTTTGAGATAGCGCTTGTTCTATAATTGAGAGCAACCGCTTTGTGATCAAATATCTGTCTTTCTTTGGGTTTAAGCAGATCATATAAGGGCCCTTGAAAGCCATCCACTTCATGTGCTTTCCAGTCGTGAGATACACAGCTCTCATCCATCTGCTTAAAGATAGTTTTAGCCGCCTGTAATACTGCTTTTTCTTGTTTTTTATGTGCTCGGGTAAGAAATTGCACAAACCTATGACAGGCAGATCCAATCACTCCTAATGCCATAAAAGATTCTCCAATTAATTATAATCTACTTTAATTATACGGTACAAATATTAAGATTATTTAAAAATTTAAACAAGAAATAAAAAATCAATTAAAAAAAACATTGCAATGAGCTTAATAAAAGCTTATTGCAATGTTTTTTAATAATTTATTTAAGTAATAATTGGATATCTCATGCACTCGGGCTTATCGTGCTGACGATCATAATCAGTACCATTGTTACCTCTATCTCTAACAAAAAAGTAGACGGTTCCCACAATAGGAAGTGCTTCTACAAATCCGGCCAATATATTTCCTGCGCCATTTTTCAAGTGAACAAGACTCATCTCAGCACATCCACCAAAGAACTCTTTTTTGCAACAACATGAGAGTGCTCCGAAAATCCCTGACGTGATCAAGCTTGCGAAAATCTGCACTACACCCAGAGCCATTTTCAACGCTCCTGCCGCGAGTCCAACGCCCGGAACTACCGCAATCTTAGACAAGACCCTCTCAGTCTTTAGCATAATCCAGCTTGTTGTGTCCAATGTTGCAACTTCAGGATTTTCATAATTAAGAACTAACGTCATAAAGCCTCACCATTTAAATTGTTACATACCAACATTATGGACTATAATTATTAAGAAAAAATAAATTTAATTCTCCAATCATGTTCGGTAGACCTGAACAAGAAGTCTACTTATTAAAAGTACGGGGAATACGCGGCTTGATGTTTTTTGTAATTATTTCCTTTGACCAAAGCCTTAGAGCAGGTGAACGACGTATTTGAAGGCAGATGGCCTCTTCACTTACTAAGAGTACCCGAACTTTTGTTTGTAAAAAACATCTTCGCAATGGCTTGTGAACAAGCTTAGCTAAACTATCTCTACTTGTAAACAAATTGTAACCGACTGATTTTATGCAATCATGCAATTTAGGATTGCCATAATGCCAGCGTTATGTTATATTTAAGATATAACCGAGGAGGTATTTATGGGAGCTCAATCTCATGCCGAACATCAAGCAAAGGTTACTATTACCTGTTCTTATGATGAGAGGCTTTACATTAAAATGTTGGCTGAAAAAGCCCATATGAATTTAAGCGAGTTTATTCTTTCTTATTTGAGAAAGGATTTCCCTGTTAATAAAAAAACTCCTAACAAAAAAACTCTTGCTGCGATGAAAGAGGCAGAAGAAGGCGGTGGTATCGAGTGTGATTCCATTGACGATTTCTGGGAGAAAATGGGGATCGATCGAAGTGTTTAGATTAAAAGCGGTAACGCAATTCAAACGAGATTTAAAAAGATTCAAACACGATAAAAAGATTCAGGAAAAATTAGAAGAAATCATCGACCTTCTTGTAAATGAAAAGAAACTCCCTGAAAAAAACAGAGATCATGATTTAGTGGGAAATTACGTTTATCATCGAGAGTGTCACATCACTCCCGATGTATTGTTGATTTATCGCTATGACGGCGAGATTGTTTATTTAGAGAGAATCGGCTCTCACTCTGAGCTGTTTTAATATAAAGACAAAAGCACACAATTAAGACATCAACCAAAACTGGGGCGTTCTATGAAAGCCATTTTTCTCCTATCCTATTGACACTTAAAATTTTAAAATGTAAAATTCCCTCTTTATTGAGACTATGGAAATAAGGCATGTTACTTGAAAAAACAGCAGCAGAAACAATGGAAGAGCGCAGCAAAAACAGCTATCCTTATGGCTTTGTCACCTCCATTGAAACGGAACGCTTTGCAAAAGGGTTGACC
>CALBHK010000339.1 GCA_937894565.1 uncultured Chlamydiae bacterium | reverse complement strand
TGACGATGCATGAAAGCTAGTTTTTCGTAAAGCTATTTATGCAATTAGACACTAGGTACGGCTCGTTTTATCTGGACGGACATCGGAGACGGCGAATGGTCTCTACAGGATGATAATAAAATGGAAATCATTATCTACCCAGAAAAGGAAGGCTACATAGCCAAGCTATACGATACTAACGGTGGATCGCGTTTGATTATCGATAACGCGCTTCCTCTTGAGTATGCTCAAGGTGTTGCAGAGGACTACGCCAGACGCAATCTTAAAATAGCCTTTGCCAATGCAAATGCCGAGTGGATGTGTGAAAATGTTCCTGCCACTACTAGCCAGAGAAACTATTTAGAAAAGCTGAATGCATGGCAGGATGGCATAACTAAGGCACAGGCAGCAATTGAGATCCGCAAGATCGTTGCTTATAAAAACAAGCAAAGGCGTGCAATGGCAAATGAGCCGATTACTGACAAACAGAGATATTTCTTGAGTAGTTATGGTATAAATACCGAAAACATGTCGAAGATATCGGCTATGATAGAGATTGCAAAATTGAAGCAAAAAGTCAGCTAAAACACCAACAACAGCGGTGAGAATGACGACACCTTTAGCAGGATTATTCGGATTATTCGGCTTCGTTTTATGAGAGCTGGCATGGCTTAGGATTTAAAAAACACCCACCCCCTGGAGGTTTATGGCAAATATCACAATACCAAAGAAACTTGATCCGATTGTACAAGCCTTCTTTGCGGAATCACCAAAAGCAGCAAAAAACCTAATAATTCAGGCAGCTAAGGCGATCTATGGAGCAGAAGAGGAAAGAGATCATTTAACATATTCTATGAAGAGGCAGCACGTAATCACGGACGAAGACATTGAAGATATTTGCGCTTTCATGCAAAGCATTAAGCCACTCGATATACTTGAGGCTATCATTGCCGCTCAAATTACAGTAACCCACATGCTAGGTATGCGAAAGTTTGCGAGTGGCATTACAGAAGATCAAAGATTAGGATTAAAGATGATTCAATTTTCAAGTGATTCTATGGGTAAGCTTCAGAAAAAGCGATCAGGCGGAATGCAATCAATCACAATTAATCACAATTACAACGGCACCCAACAAGTCATTCCTACCATTCCAATGGAAATTTGTTGCTGAGTTATTCCGATTATTCCGATAGCCAGAGGAGAAAGTTAGCAATGCCAATCAAGGGAATGAAGCTTTGTGGTGCTAAATGCCGAACTAAAGAAGGTTCTCCATGTACACAGATCGCAATGAAAAATGGACGATGCAAAATGCATGGCGGATGCTTCTATAAGAAAGAGATTCACGGACGTTATACACTTCGAGCAAAAGCTGAGCGCAAAAATGAACATGCTTTATTAAGAGAAATGAAAGCGTTAAGCAAAGAGATTGAGAAAAGCATAAATGAAAACCAAGCAAAATCATAAAAAACTATTCCAAGAATTAAAGCAGTGAAGTCGGTTTCAAAATGCTTTCTCAGTTAAAGACTTTCTCAAAGAAAAAAATATCTGTATTTATGATTTTGAACGCATAGCCAACAGTAGTGAAAAATTCATGAAGATATGGGAAGCCGCAGAATCTCAGGCATGGAAAAATCTAACAGATGCACTATTCAAAAAGAGCCTACCAAGAAGCCGAATAGCTGAATACATCAAACAATCTGCAGACTTTCAAGAAAATGATCCAGAAGAAATAATGCAAAATTTGGAGAGTGGGCAAGCTAAACTTGAGCTTTATTTAACAGCTATTGGAGATACGGAATCACTTAGAAAATATGGTCGGCTCCCTAAGATGAATGAAATGGAAGCATTAATGAAATACAGTTTGGAAAGAAGACTAATCACCGAAGAGCAGTATGCCTACTATATACAGATCGAAAAAAATTTCAAGGAAAACAAAGACGAGGATTGTTAGGTATAATGACTTAAACTTTTTGTTTAAAAATCACGGATTTTTTTACAGATAAACACAGTTTGCATATTGCGTATAGCTTATATCCGAATTTTCTTTTCTACTTTAGAGTTGGTTCAAGTCTTGCTGGATTTCTTTCATCAACATCAACCGCTTTCTATCGGTTTTTAGAGTGCTTTTTGTTTGTATTCCTGTAAAAACAACGTTTTATATTTAAACAATTAATTTTAAACTTAAGTGAAATTGTAAAGTATTTTCACGAAAAAAAAGACAAAGAAACCGGTCTATGGTATGCTCACAGCGTGTGAAAAATTAAAGTAACTATTGTTATTAAAAGATGGGAAGAATGAATTATCCTTTTCAATTATATAGAAATAGGACTCATATCTTTATTATTAAATTTCTAATTTTGAGCAAAGTTGTTTATACAAATATCAACAAGTTAAAAATAAAAATTCACAAAATTAAAATAATTTTAACTAAACCTGTAGAGGCTGACAAGAAAAAACGGCAAGATTTGATAGATAAATTAAAAAAAATGGTAGGGATTCCATGAATCAACCAAAAAACAATTCGGACGTGATTATAAACAACACACGTCCATTTTAAAAAAGGAGAAGAAATGAAAAAACTTTTGTTAGTGGTGCTTGCAGTGGCAACGCCAATTATAGCTAATGAACGTATGTATGTGGATGATTACAAAGTGGTAATTTCTGGAAACACTATACATGTACACGAACAAGGTAAAACTTGGATCAAAACAAATGCTGTTTATGCAGACGAAAAAGGCATTTACATTGTTGATGATGGATACGAGGGATCAAAATGAATGAAATTTATGATGCTATTTTTACGAAATTTACTTTCTTACACGTTACATTCATGTTTGCAATAAGTTTTATGGGATATGGAGTGAGTAAAACATTAAAAGATGCTTTGGGAACGATTGGAATAAAAATAAACAAAGAGGATGAGAAAAAATGGAGAAGGTTTTTTTACTCCGTGGCAGCAACTATATTTATATTGCAATTATTTATGGCCTTGTTTTTACACCTGTACTTTTAAGTGCAGAAAGATGCGAAGAGTATACTCTTTGTAAAGAAGAACTATTTGTTGAAGGTGCCGATTATGAGATGTACGAAGAGTTTGAAAGGGCTTTTGAACAGTTTGACTTAGAAGCTGTTGTGGAAGATGAGGACGATTCAGGAGCTCATGAAAAAGGATTTTTAAAGAAATGGAAGAAAAAGCTAAAAAAGTGGTTCACCAAAAAGATTTACAAAATTTTTAAAAAAATTACTGGGATTAAAAAATTAAGAAATGGTGATGATTGTGCTTATGCAGTTGCAAAATTTAAAAGAAAAATAGACAAAAAACTGCATAATACTGGAAGTATTGATGAAATGTTTGAGAAATTTGATGAACATATGGATCAACCATACTATTCAAATATGAATTCATTTAAAGAAAAGGTCAAATTTTATCACAAAAATAAACATGAAAGACCGCCTTCTCATAATCCTGATAAAGAAGCGGAAAAACAACATCAGGAAGATTTAAAAAACATTCCTGTTAAAGCTATGATTGGCGGTGTTGGGGTAGCTTGTGGAGCCATAATAATGGTCATACCGTTTCCAGGGTGTTATTCTCTTGGGCTTAAAATTATGCAAGGAGGAATTGGATTAATAGTTTATACTTATATTGATAATTATGCAGAAAATCAGGAAAAAGAAAAAAATAATAAATAAAAAAATTACCTCTCTTAATAAGAAGAATGTATGAAAAAACTTTTGTTAGTGGCGCTCACAACGACGAAAGGCGCGGAAAATGCTAAAAACATAGATTCCGCGCATTAATTTAATTACTTACCTACTTAAGATAAAATCAATTTGAGCTTTTGCAACATGTGCTCCTTTTAACCTGACTAAATCGTTCCAGTCGCTCACTTCTTTAGAGGGCTCAAAATCATCAAAACGCGGAATAACTAAGGAAATCATTCCTTGATTGATTTTTTGTGCTTCTTGAGCCTTTAAAACACATTAACTGTAAGAAACTGTGATTCAGAAGGTGTTACTGGGTAAAGAAGTTGAAACATCCTCAAGATTGAACTATCTTAAACCGATAGCATTTTTTTTTGAGTAGTTTTTTTCTGTTTTAAAAATCGAATCGCCTTGCATAAGCAAGGGGCGAGTTCGATATTAATGTCTTAATGACTTAATATCTTATTGTCTTTAGAGAGCTTTGCAAGTCATTGAAATAAAGCATGTTGCAACAGTGCTTGGGAACTTAAACCCCTAACTTTTGGAACTTAAACCCCCAACAACTGTAATTATCTTACTTTTAATGAAATATTGTCATTTACGCGCTTTGGAAAGTTCAATATTATACCTTTTTCCTGCAATCGTGCCAATTTTTCTAGCAGAAGTTTATTTGCGTGAGATTTTTTTGATTTATTGGTAAGAGATAAACCTGCTATTTCCATTAACGAATTTCTTTCATCAACATCAACCGCTTTCTATGGGTTTTTAGAGTGCTTTTTGTTTGTATTTCTGTAAAAAAAACGTTTTATATTTAAACAATTAATTTTAAACTTAAGTGAAATTGTAAAGTATTTTCACAAAAAAAAGACAAAGAAACTGGTCTATGGTATACTCACAGCGTGTGAAAAATTAAAGTAACTATTGTTATTAAAAGATGGAAAGAATGAATTATCCTTTTCAATTATATAGAAATATGGTTTACATCTTCATTATTAATTTTTCTAATTTTGAGAAAAGTTATTTATTCAAAGATCAACAAGTTAAATATAGAAATTCACAAAATTAAAACAATGGTAATTTAGAAACTGAATCAAAAAAAGATTGTTGGTGCTAGATTATGATAAAATGGATTAAAAAGTTTTTGGCTAAAATGGTAGAAAATCAAAAGAAAAAAGAACAAGACTTAATAGATAAATTCAAAAAAATGGAGAAAAAATGAAGAAAGTATTGATGTTTTTGTTGGTTGTTTCAGCGTGTTTTGGTGGATACAAAGAAAGTTATGATCAAGCTACAGAATTTTATAATAATGGAAATTTTGTAGACGCTGAAATTAAATACACAGAAGCAATTGAATTTGAGGAAAATTGCTATGTATTTATGGGACGAGGCAAAAGCAGGTTTTATTTAGGAAAATTTCAACCTTGCATAGATGATTGTTTAGTAGTGGCAGGGATGCATGCTGAAAATAGAAACCTTGTTCCTGATTATATTTTTAGTGAAGCTGTAAGATTTAGAATATATTCTTTAGTTTTGATGAAAGGTGGTAATAAATCTATCACAAAAAACAAACCAAGTTACACAATAAATGATGATTATATATTTATTAGTGGAAATGAAGAATACAAGGAACACTCAAAATCTTTAGCATCTTTTTGCGTAATTATGGGTTTATGTGACTCAATAGATGATGTGCAATATTTTGATAATGGAGATATGATAATACCAAAAAAGTGTCATTGCGGTTGCAAAAATAATAATTTATTAAATGACAACCGCATAAAGTCTCGACATGATAATACACCTGAAAACCAATGTAAAAGCAACTGTTGTGTATTATATGCGTTGTGCACAGGAGCTATATGGGTGGCAGAAAAAGCAGGTAAATTGCCACATGGATTAGGAACATGTTTAGGGTTCTTTATAGACGCATTAGAAGAAAAATGTGAAGAATGTTGTGAAGGTGGAAATTTTCATCAAAATTGTATAGTTCCTGCCATAGAATTTATAGAAAAATTTCATCAAGATTTAATTGAATGGTTAGACAATGGTGGTAAGCCAATAAATATACAAGATTATTCTTAGTGTTAACTCAGCATCGATTAGGAGGGAGTCGTAAAACTCCCGTCCTCTCACACCACCGTACGTACGGGACCGTATACGGCGGTTCATGATCACTATGACCTAGCACATACTAGAGTCATCATTGGAATATATCCCATAGATTCAATCACACTATTTGATATTGCTTTGTGCATACCCTGCGTTTTAGCCATTCTCCATGGTCCTTTGCTGCTGTATGCCCATCTTCTTGCTGTGTGTTCCTTAAGCCCTAATGCGATCAATTGTTTGCATCGCGCTCGAGGCTTTTTCCATTGTCTCCATAGAATGCCTCTTATTTTGCGCCTAATCCATCCATCTAAACTTGCGAAGATGCTTCGTGCTTCTGCTATGCTAAAATAGTTGGCCCATCCTCTTGTGATCGGCATAATTAGTTTTCGGATGCTATCCGTCATTTTATTGCCTCTCATTTTTCTGGTTAAGCCTCTTATTTTGTCTTTCAGTCGTTTCACTCGGCTTTCGTGAACTGCAATTCTACCCGGTTCCTTTCCACTTGTGAAAGTGAATCCTAGAAATTTGCGATCCCATGGTGTCCATATTGCTATAACATTTATCCAGAAGGCCAGGCTTTCAACAACTCAGCTTACCCATCTAGGTATTATATAAACCAGTCAAAAAAGAAGGTCGCGGAAAATGCTAAAAACATAGATTCCGCGCATTAATTTTCCTACTTACCCACTCAAGATAAAATCAATTTGAGATTTTGCAACATGCGCTCCTTTTAACCTGACTAAATCGTTCCAGTCACTCGCTTCTTTAGATGGCTTAAATTCGTCGAAACGCGACACAGACAATGAAATCATACCTTGATTGATTTTTTGCGCTTCCAGAGCCTTTAAAATGCGTCACGCTTTATAGTTTGAGAAAAAGGCTTTGAAGACTTGACTACTCAAAAGAAAAGTTCTTACTTAATGGGTATTTATTTTTTGAGTAGTCATTGTTGTTTGCGTCTCGAAGGCGTGACGGCCGGCGCCAGCCAAGGCCGTGACGCAAGTCATTAATGTCTTAATGTCTTAATGACTAAATAGGATGTTTTTCATAGACAAAAGCGTAACCCATTGCCCTAAGTTGCGTAACCCGTTGCCCTAAGTTGCGTAACCCATTGCCCTAAGTTGCGTAACCCGTTGCCCTAAGTAGTCTTTTCTTTATTTATTGGTTTTTCCTTTTGTTTTTGCTTATTTGGAGTCACACAAACCCCCATTAATTCTTCATCCCATTTTTCGATTATTTTGTTTTCCTGGAGCCTGTCCATTTTTTTTCTAGCTTTTGCCTTAGCTCCTCTTTGATTTGAAATTGCTGTTTTTTCAAGGTTACCGGCTTCAAAAATAAAATCCCAATCTACATGAATGTCACAATTTCCCTTTTTTCTTTGCGAAGCTCTCGATTGTAATTTAAAAGCTAAAAACACATCGCTAGGGCTCAATAAAAGAGTGTTGTTATTATATATGTGAGGGGCAAAACCCTTTTTATCCATATCCATTTTAGGAGCTAATACACGTAAAGAAACGGCTGTAGGATATTTATCTTCTTCCGTCATTTCTTTTTCCCCTCCAAGAATTTCAACAAGAGGCTGTTCAATCCATTGTATAACTTCGGTTCCTGTCCCTCTTTTTTTGATTTTCCTTTCCCTTGATAATTTAGTCATTTCCAACATCTTTGTTAATGCCCAATACTCTTCTTTCTCTTTAACACTAAAAAAAGATTCCCTATCTTCATCCGCTATTAACTTCATAACTTCTATTAAAGGGCATGTATATTCGAAACGACCTCGTTTATTTGCCATAAGCCAATAAGACAGCCAAACTTTTAATCCTTTTGTTTTCATTGTGGTTTTATATTCGACCAAAATTTTTTCAGCTTCTTCTTTTGAGGTGGATTGAAAGGAGTAGCTTAAACTAATAGCTTCTCCTTGTGAGTTTTTCATGCTCCCTTTTGCTTCATAAAAGTTATCGTGCAGATTGTTTAAAACGATATTTTTTAACAGCTCTTCTAAATGATAAAGAGAGTTAGAAATACAATTCACTATCCCAAAGTTTTCATCGCTATCTAAGTTTTCAAAAAGGCTTTGTGTAGATTTATTGTGAGATACAATTTCTTTTATTAAAAGATGTCGATTTTCAATTAAACATATGTAAAACTCTCCATTCATCGCTGCTTCTTCATAACGTTTGGCGGTTTCTTCGGGTGAAAGCACACCTTCTTTAAAAAAAAGTTTAGAAATTTCTTCCGAAGAGAGATCTGGGTTATTTTTTATAAATTCTTGTCTTTCATGATGTTCTTTGCACATTTCATTATTTCTTTTAAGCCACCATACCCCTAATTCTTTTGGAATATGACCACTTTCTACAAGCGTTTTTATTTGATCTGAAGAATAGCTTATTTGAGTATCGGCTTGATCTCGTAAATAATTTTCTACTTTTCGGATTCTTTCTTTGAATTTGTCTAAATCATCTTTTACTAAATCGTGCATAGTAACCCTTATTTATTCTTTTTTTTATCTTCAGATGAAATCCGTCTAATTTCCAACCAATTTATAGGTTCAAATTTATTTCTGCGAAAATGGAATACTAAAATAGTATTAAATCTTGTCATACCATCACGGCACTTGGGCAACTTTAATCCACAAAAAACCATTCCGTGGCGAGCCAGAAAATCAGTAATAGGCTTGGATTCTACCACTTCCTTACTATTTGGATTTTCTTTATTTTCAAAGTCTTTTATCCCTGAATTTTTAAATAAATTTCCTAATGTTTTTTCTTCCAATTGAGATAGAAGTAAAACAGCATCCGGAGTGTATGTACCTCTTGCAGATCCCATAACGTCAGATAATTCACCGCCCCACACTTCGCCGCTTGATGATGGCTTTCTTGACTCTGATATGACGATCAATGGGTCATGATTATCAATATTTAAAGCATCACTGATTTTTTTTATCTCGCCGATACGCCATTTATCGGCTTCAATGTCACTTGAAAATCTTTTATTTTCAGGGACAGGCCATACTTGCAAATAATCGACAATGACAATTGCTCTTGTGCATCCTGTTTCTTTTTTAACATTTTCAATATGAGCTATAATCGTATCAGAGTTGATATTTGGACAAGTTTTTTGGTCGATAATTTGAAGCCTGTAACCATATTTTGTAATGGAATTTTTCGCTAATTCCATCTTTCGCAATTCTTCGGAGGTAAATAAATTTTCATGATGGGTTTCATATTCTATTTGAGTACTACCTAAGACATAAGTTTTATAATTTAATTCTGAATGATAAAGATTCATTTTTGTAAATATAGAGTCTTCATTCATTTCTAAAGACACATAAACCAAACAAGCTTCTGGATTTTCTGATAAAACCTCTAGTGCTAATTGAATTGTTAATGACGTTTTACCAACGTTAGGGGCTGCTGCAAGTAGCTGTAAGCCTCGAATACCTAACATATCATGGTTAAACTCTTTAATCGTCTTAACTTTTAATCCTAAGTATTTTTTACCCCTGTTTTTTGCAAGCATGGCCTCATGGTTTTTTTGCCTATCCGCGATAGAAATTATGGGTAAATAATTGGATGAAGAATTGCTGTTTTCTTTTAATATCTCTTGTCTATTCTCTTTAGACCATTCTTTTAAGTCTTCATATTCTGGGATTTGGAACTCAATTGAAAGTTGCCTTTTAACTTCTTCAAGAGGGAAATTGCATACTGAAATAAGATCGTTAAAGTCGGCAAGATTTTCATTGTTAGGGTTGATGAATTGGCTAAAATCGGGCTTTCTGAATGTTGCATCAGGGAACGCCTTAGCGATCATTTGAGCGGCTTTTATACCATTACCCCCACCATCACAATCAATCAATATGATGGGCTTTGCATTATGGTATTTACTCTTAATCGCAGTGACCACAGGCAATATATTGCTCCATGTTCCACAAGAAACTGCCGGGATCTTTCTTTGAGTAGCTTCCCATGCGGTTTGAACTGTGGCTATACCTTCGCCTGCGTAAAATTCCCCATCCGGATTGATTACCCCTAAAAGTGCAAATGCACCCTTTGGATTGCCAAAATTAAATTTACCACCAGAACTTAAGCTTATAAGGCATTTTAACTCATCATTTACGTCTTTCAAGGCAATGAGAGTTGACGTATAGCCTTTAGGATTACTTCCAAAACGTGCTATAGGAGGAGGTTGTAGTCTTTTTTTTGGGAAGTATGTATCTTTCCCTTGCGGTTGTGCCTTATCCCAGCATGTTAAAATGGATTCTGGCGAGTACGATGTATTCCTATTGCTTACCATAGCTTCCTTGTATTTGATCGGTATGCTGAATTTTTCTGCTAATTTCGCAGCAGCAATATTAATTTGTATTTTTTTACTTTGTGCATATAGATCGACTAGGTTTGTTCCTTTGCATCCATTCGAGTGGCACATCCAATTGTGCGTATCGACATTGAGAGAAAAATTTTCTGCGCCATCGCCTCCATGAACAGGACAAGGGGATCTTAATTCTTTCCCGAAGCGTTTTTTATTTCCAGGTTGTAGTAGTTCCAATACAGCTTCCGGATTCAGTTTAGCTTTAATTTCGTCGAGGTTCTCGATGTAAACAGTTGTCATATGGAGTCCTTCTCTAATTCTTCTTCGATTTCTTTAATTGTTGGTAGCGATCCCTTGAGGTCTTTAGGAAGCGATTCTACTAACTTTACTTCATAACCGGCAACGCCAACAGGGCTGTTTATATTCCTCAAGGCATATTCTGCGGTAATATTGTCCTTGTCACTGCATAGAATCAGTCCTATCGTCGGAAGGTCATCCGGATGTTTTAATAAATCGTCAACAGCAGATAGATAGAAATTGATTTGTCCAGCATCCCTGGGATCGAATGACCTAGCCTTAATTTCGACTACGAAAAACCGCCGAAGTTTGAAATTATATAGGAGTAGATCGATACGATAATTTTTTCCGCTGACTTCAATTTTATATTGTTGTCCGACAAAGGCAAATCCGGTTCCAAGTTCCATTAGAAATTTTTTCACGTGGTCGACCAGTCCCTGTTCAATCTCCTGTTCCTTATAGTCTTCTGCAAGAGTTAAGAAATCGAATAAGTATGGGTCTTTTAGTGATTGGTGTGCAAGATCAGAATGCGAAGATGGTATGGTTGCCTTAAAATTGGTAATCGCCTTTCCCTGGCGTTTATGTAAGTCGGATTTGATCCACATGACTAATACGTCCCGGCTCCATCCGTTTTCTATCGTCTTATGCGCATACCAAATGCGATCATCTACACAATCTAGTTTTTCCATTAGGACGATGTTATGGCTCCAAGGAATTTGCGCTAGTACCCCAAGGTTTTCAGGGTCATCAATTTTTCGCACTGCCGGTGCGACTTTTGCATATTCCAGGTAAAATGCTCTCATCCGGAAGATGTTGCTCCTTGAAAACCCCTCAATATCAGGGAAGTTATTTTTCAGATCTTTGGCCAATTTCTCGATAAAATTTGATCCCCAGCCGCTCTGTTCTTGCTTTTCCACTATTGTTCTTCCTATAGACCAATACAGGCTTAATAATACTCTGTTAGCTGCCGTAGCTGCTTTGAGTTGAGCATCGTGGATACGATGTTTGATATCTGCCAGTGTATCGGCATATTCTTTATTCGAGATGTTACCGGCATCTTTTTTTACTGGTTGTTTTGTCTTTTTTTCCATTTTCTTATCTCTTGGCACTTTCAAACTCCGTATTTTTTAATGGTCGATACACAGCCAATTACATTCCTTCACTTAGGATCTTGTCGACTTCGGCCTCTGTGATGCGAATTGGTGCTTTCGGCCCAGATCCTAGACGTATTACATTGATTTTGCCTTCTTTAATAGCTCGACGTACAGTCAAAGGCGACAACTGTAATATCTTTGCCAGCTCCTCAATTGTATAAATTTTTTTCTCTGCCATAAACTTTTCTAACTCCCCTTTTCTGTCTTGTGGCAGATCCTTTATTGAATCCGCCAGTTTGTCTAAGGCAACATCTATGCCGCTTTTTGTAAAATCCTGTGCACGCTCGATGCGTTCCATTCCGCCCCCCGGTTAAATGCTTTTCTCTCATTCATTGCGGCAGCAATTGCTCGGATAGAAAGTCCACGGCCTTTTAGGTCATTTATTTGCTGCAAGATATCTTGCTCGGTAGCACACTCCTCTAAGTGGATCCCATCTTCTGCGAGTTTTTGACCAAATGGAATATGCCCAACTCGCTCCCCTTTGGCTTTTTTTGTCTGCAATGCGGCTTTAGTCCGGCTTTTAATGATTAAACGCTCATATTCTCCGAATGCATCCACCATGCGACGCATAAGAATAGAGGCAGGATCTTCGCTTTCTGTACCTTCTCCGGCAGTTGATATAATCTTTGCTCCTTTCCTTGCGACTCCGGCCTCAATCATGGCCATAGCAAGAGTATCACCTCTCGATAATCTATCCCTTTTTGCAACGAGCAGAACATCCCCTTTCTCCAAGGATGCGAGGGCATCTAAAATGCCTGGGCGCTTATCAAAAGACAGTCCACCGGAAAGCCCTTCATCGCTGAATACCTTGTTAAGTTCATAACCTAGCTTTTGACAATACGTTTCACATGCAAATTTCTGTGCATCGAGGCCAAGACTTTGATCTTCTGTGCTGACTCTTAGGTATGCGATGAATTTCATGGGTACTTTTCCTATTTCGTGTTGGTATTTTCCTATAATATGTAGCTACACGAAATTTAATGCAATGTTTTTATATCAATATATTAATAGATGCGCCTTTTTTTATATTTAACCTGTCGCATGACCGACCGGTAGTGCGACAAAACCAACCGAAAATTTTAACGTGACAACAAAGCAATAAAACCATATCACCATAAAGATGGCTAGCAACACACCACACTTTATGATAAGCTGGCTAAACTTCTTAACATTAGGAAATGATGTATGCGAAAAATAGCTATAAGTCTTAGTAAGGGCGGAGTAGCCAAGTCATCGACAGCGGTTGCCATTGCTCATGGACTTACACTTCACAAGAAAAAAGTTTTGCTTATTGACACAGACGACCAAGGGCAAGACGCCTTTTTATTGGGTGTCAAACCACCTTTCGGCCTAGCCGATGTAATAGCCGAAGACAAGCCAGCACAAAACGCGATCTTTGAAGCTCGCCCGGGACTATGGATTTTAGCAGGTGGGAAATCATTAGCAGGCGTCAAGCGAACAATTGGCCGTAAAGATTTCGGAGCAGAGCAAACACTCGCAGAAGCATTGCAGCCACTTGAAGGGGAATTCGATTTTGTCATCATAGATACGTCTCCATCATGGGATGCCCTAACCATTAACACTCTATTCTATGCACATGAAGTGCTCACGCCTGTTTCTCTTGAAGTTCTCACCATTAACAGCCTAGCGGAGTTTATGAAGTCCTTAGAAGCTGTAAAACGATTTAACAAACATCTGTCACACAAGTATGTTCTGCCGACATTCCATGATGGCCGTGTAAAAAAATCAACTGAGATCTTAGATCAGCTTAAAAAGCATTTTCCTGAGCAGTTATGTGAATCGATTCGCTATAATGTGCGTATTTCCGAAAGCGCAGGCTTTGGGAAAACGATTTTCGAATTTGCCCCAAACTCTCCTGGCGCAAAAGACTATACCAAACTTATTAAGAGGATTTTAAAAGATGGCTAGACAGCAAACACCGGATATCATGGCAGATTTAATGCAAACCAGCAAACCAGCTAACAATAAAACCATAAAGAAACACAACAACAACAATTGCGACCAAGTCAAAACCCCTTCTCTCGAAGAAGAACAAGAAAACCATAAAACAATAAAACTTGCCAAAAATAAAGCAACCAAGCAAGATAGCGGTATGGAAACAATTTATTTTAAAGAGAAAGCCACCTTTAACCTATCACAGAGCACCCTAACGAAGCTAGAAGATGCCTGGATACAACTAAAGCGGCAATTGAAGGGCGAGCAGCGGATAACTAAAACCGCTATCGTTGAAATGGCCTTAGAGATCTGTATTAAGGAACTTGCTCAAAAAGAAACTGAAAGCTCCCTATACAAGTCACTGGCAGAACAATGAACCAATGACAAATTGAATGACAATAGCTTTACGAGATTATCAAAACGAATGCATTGATACTGTGTTAAATGAATTCCAATCCGGAATCAATCGACAACTAATCAGCTTGCCTACCGGCTCAGGTAAAACGATCATCATGTCGGCAATAGCTAAACAGATAAACAAGAAGACTCTTATATTAGCTCATCGTGAAGAGCTTATTCAGCAAACAGTAGATAAGATGCGTTTGTTTTGGCCTGAAGTAAGCATTGGCGTATGTATGGGTGAACGCGATGAAATTCATTCTCAAATTGTGGTTGGTTCTGTTCAATCTTGTAGCCGTTCAAAACGCCTTAATAGACTTCTTGATCTAGGCTTTGAGCTTCTTTTAATTGATGAAGCCCATCATGCCACAGCCGATTCATATCAGAACATTATAAAGGCTACAGGGTTTTCAAATGACTCTAACAAGCTCTTAATCGGAGTTACGGCCACGGCATCGCGAAGCGATAAACAATCCCTTGGAGAAACGTTCGATAAGATCACATTTAACCGCTCCATTTCAACGATGATTCTAGCAGGCTACCTATCACCTGTCATTGGCAGAAAGATTCTCACAAACCTTGCTTTAGATCGAATTCGCACACAGAACGGTGATTTTGCTGTGCGTGATCTTTCGGAAGCCGTTAACACAGACCAGCGCAATAAATTCATTGTGGATAAATTCAAAGAATACGCAGAAGGAAGAAAGGGAGTGGCTTTCTGCTGCGATGTAAAGCATAGCAAAGACCTTGCAAAATTGTTCACTAAGGAGGGCATTCAAGCTGCGGCTGTTTGGGGTGATATGCCTACAGATAAGCGCAAAAAAACTCTAAAAAAATTCAAACACGGAAAAATTCAAGTCGTCACTTCATGCGGAATACTTGTGGAGGGATATGACGAACCGTCAATTGATGCGATCATCATGGCCAGACCCACCAAAAGCTCAGCTCTCTACATTCAAAGTGTTGGAAGGGGATTAAGATTATGGCCTGGAAAGTCTAATTGCCTTGTGCTCGATTTCAACGACAATGAGCACAATCTAGAAAGCGTGATGTCGCTTAGCTGCGTTGTTCCTGAATCAACGGTTATCAAACAAGAGAATGAGTCAGATAGAAAAAATGAAGAGATCGAAAAATTGGATAGGGTCTCAAAAATAGAATGCTTTGATGAAGTGGATAAGGAGTTTGATATTCTAGTGTCTAATTGCATAAATAGCTTTACGAAAAACATTCCCTAGTCAGCCAAGT
>CALBHK010000338.1 GCA_937894565.1 uncultured Chlamydiae bacterium | reverse complement strand
TTCACGGTAACTTTTGAAAAGCGTCATAGGTTTATCTCTTTAACGCGTGTTAAAACCTTCAGATAAGTCAAAAACTGTTCCATATCTTTTTCTACTGGAGAAAAATACTCCTTCTCATTTGTTTTCATAATTTCAGCGGCTTTTTTGACGAGCTTCTTACCGGCAGGTGATAGGCTGGAATATTTTGCCCGCTCATCACCCTCTATTTGCTCGCGCAAAACAAGTCCACGTTTTTGGAGCGTGCGCAGGATTTGCGATGTCATTGTTACATCAGAATTGGTGAGCCTCGCCAGATCATTTTGCGTTGCCTTATCCTGATGCTTTTCTAGCTCAAATAGCGTCCCCATAAAGACATACTGCGTATGCGTTAAACCAACAGCCTCCAAAGCCCTGTCCGTGATGCGCTTCCATGTAAAATAGGCCTGAGCAAAAGTGAAACTTGGGCCCTCTAGCACAGGGATCGAGTATTCTTTTGTGGCGTTATCTGGCATGCACGTCTCTCCGTAAATGGGCCTGCCAGGTCGAAGCCTTGGCGTAGGCTGGTTGCTTTTAAAAAAGAGCTTAATCATAACATGATTATACATATTATAGTTGCACAAAACATGGTTTTATGTCAAGATAAAGCTGTGGGAATTCCATAATTTTGTCAGTTAGCGGAAACATTGAGCATGCAAATATTTGATTTAAAAGGTAAAACAGCCATTATCACCGGGGCTTCAAGTGGTCTGGGTGAGCAATTTGCTCGGACTTTGAGTGGCGCAGGGGCGCGTGTAATCTTAGCTGCTCGCCGCATTGATAAATTAAACACTTTAGCTGCTGAGCTTAATAACGCTAAAGCCATCCAAATGGATGTGTCGGATCAGCAATCCGTAAAAAGTTGCTTTGCTGAGTTAGAGCAAGCTGGCGAGAAGATAGACATATGCGTTAATAGCGCTGGAATTGCGGTGCTTACTCCTATTTTTGCAGAAGACGATAACGATAGCTTTGAGTCGATTATTCAAACGAACCTGATGGGTGTGTGGTATGTCACAAAGGCAGTCGCAAATCATATGAAGAACCATGGTATTCATGGGTCTATTATTAATATTGCCAGCATTAACGGAGATGCCTTTCCTTATAAAGAAGCAACGGCTTATGCAACCTCTAAAGCGGCTGTGATTCATATGGCAAAATCTTTGGTGACCGAGTTATCAAGGCACAAAATCAGAATCAATTCTATAGCCCCCGGTCTTTTTCATACATCTATGACAGATCACAAATTGGGTACAGATCAACAACGACAAGAGTTTGCTGAGCAAATTCCTATGGGTTTTGTTGCAACACCAAAAGATTTGGATGGCGCTTTGTTGCTTCTCGCATCAAATGCACATTCGTCTTATATAACAGGCGCATGCATTACCGTTGATGGTGGTATGTCTTTTGGAACATCCTGGGGGTCATAATAATTTCATGCGCGTACTTAAATTCATCATCGCAAATATAGGGCCTTATAAAAAGTATGTGTTTGGCATCTTTTTAGCGATGTGCTTGATCACTGTGGATAATACCTTAAAGCCGCTTTTAGTTAAGCTATTTATTGATATTGTCTCGGGAGCTAAGCAAGGAAATCTATGGGTTATATTTACTTTCTATGCCTTACTTCAATTTATGTTGGTGAGTGTATGGACGATGAGCGACTATTGCATCACAAAATATACAGCCAAGTTTCGATTAAATGTAGCAGAAAATTTTATGACAAAGCTATATGAATATCCGTACAGTTTTTTTCAAAATCAGCTTTCTGGTTCTTTGACATCGAAAATAAATGATGCATTTCAACACTTGCCGCATCTGATCTTCACGATCATTAACCCGTTTATGTATTTCATACTGTTAATACTGATCTCATTAGGGCTGCTTGCCTCAGTTGCACCTATTTTTGCCCTAAGTATGGGAGCTTGGGTTCTATTATTTTTTGTGATTACCATGGTTTCCATGAAAAAAAGCATGCGGCTCAATAAAGAATATGCTGAGGAAAAGTCTAAAATAATCGGGCTCGCTGCAGACTATCTTGGCAATATGATGAGCGTGAAACTTTTTGCCGCCAGAACCTTTGAACAAGGGCGATTTTTCAAACTGCAAAAACCTTTTGTTGATATAGCTGAAAAAGGCGGTTTTTATCACACCTGGTTGTATGGTTTTCTTGGGATTCTCACGTCGCTTTACGCACTTGCTTTCCTAAGTGCACTGATATTCGGTTATCAAAAAGGGGTTGTTAGTCCGGGTGATTTTGCGCTGGTTATTATGACCAACTTCAACATCATTAATACTCTCTATCAACTTTCTCATATGCTCAGAGATTTTATAGCTAATTGGGGAGCAGTGGATCAAGCGATAGCTTTGCTAGAAACAAGCGAAATTACGCATTCAGATAAACCAAACGCTAGCACTTTGAATTGCATACGAGGAAAAATAACCTTTGATCAAGTCAAATTCCATTACAAAGGTACAGAACCTCTTTTTCAAAATAAATCTATAGAAATTAAAGCCGGTCAGAAAGTTGGCCTTGTTGGTTATTCAGGAGGCGGTAAGTCTACTTTCGTCAATTTGATCCTAAGGCTTTATGATGTGACGGATGGCGCTATTTTAATCGATGGTCAAGATATTAGGGATGTAACTCAAGACTCTTTACGAGAAAACATCGCTATGATTCCGCAAGATCCATCACTGTTTCATAGAAGCTTGATGGAGAATATTCGTTACGGCCGAATAAATGCAACCGATGAAGAAGTAATTGAAGCGGCTATTAAAGCACACGCTCATGAGTTT
>CALBHK010000337.1 GCA_937894565.1 uncultured Chlamydiae bacterium | reverse complement strand
CTCCCGGCACAAAAGCCAAGTGATGAGCTACAATTTCTTGAGAGACTCTTTTTTGACCCGTTGTTTTTTCTTCCCACTCGCGAGGACTATACTGTCCGCTAATCTGTACAAGGGAACCTTTCTTAAGGAAGGGAATAATTTGAGCGCTTACATCACCGAACAAGACAACATTATACCATATTGTCTGATCTTCTTGCCCTCCCCCTCTATAGACATTTTCTGCTACACCGAATTTAGTGATTTTTGTCCCTTTACTTGAATAGGAAACTTCAGGGTCCCCGCCCAATCTGCCTATAAGATAGATGTAAGCCATCGTCTTCTCCGTTGGTTGTTATATGTATAGGCTCCATCATGCAATTTCAAAGCGTTTATGATCAAGACAAAAAATAAAGACACCGAAATTAATCGGTGTCTTTATTTTTTTTATCTCTTTCTTTCGATTTGACTTAAATTTTGATAAAACCTTGAGATCCACCTGGTCCGCCTTGTCCCCCTTTATGAGGAAGAGGAGCAGAAATTGCTTTGCGGCCTTTGTCATCTGAATCGTCTGGTTTGCGACCTTCGCTGATATCACGCAGCTTTTTTCTCCACTTTTCTACGGTTTCCACATAGAGAGGAGCAAACGCTTTTAATGCATTAGAAACTGCATACTCCATATCAAGAGTGCAATGCATCAAGATCAGTTCTTCTTGCGTGGCAACTCCACAGCCACCGCCAGCCATCTGACCGCCAAGCATAGAGCCTTCCAACAAAGCCTCATAGAGTTTAAGGCGCGTTTTATCATCTGAAGGAAGCCCATCCAAAAGGGGCGAATAAAGATAAAGTCGTTTTGAATTTGGCTCATACGTGATGTGCAAGGAAAATTCATCATCAATACCCAAAATACAAGTGTTGTTTTCATCGAATTCCAAACCCTCAAGTCCAAGCTCCTTACCGAACTCTTTTAGGTTTGCCTTTGCGTTTTCTAGTGACATTACGTCCTCCTAATTATTCAAACATTGTCAAGCTACATTTTCCATGCAACTTCTATTATCAAACTTTACTTGATTGTAGCGCTTTTATCGATTAAGCTGCAAACTAAAACCTAAATTTTATGGGTAATTAAGGAGATTAGATGCAACTTTTAGCAGGAAACTCATTACCCTATGGACCTTCCTATCAAGAAGATTGTGTTAATTTTTCTCTACATGCTCCGTTTGTTCACTCTCTAAGTTTACTCTTTTATTCAATAGATTTTAACCTTCTTCAAACAATTCAATTAGATCCCTCGATCCATCAAAGCGGCTCTATTTGGCATATGGCGATAAAGACTCCTCCCAGTCAGTTCTATTGCTTTCTTCTTGATGAAAAACATTTAATCACAGATCCCTATGCCAAAGAATTTTTTCAGAATAAACAATGGGCAGAGCCCTTACCCGCACGCCCTCACACTCCTTCTATTTTAAGTGTTATTTTACCACCCTCTAGCTTCGACTGGCAAAATGTAAAAAAGCCCTCTCATTCCTTTGAAGAGTTATTAATTTATGAAATGCATGTTAAAGGATACACTCAAGACCCCTCTTCCTGCGTTAAAAATAGAGGGACTTATTTGGGATTAATTGAGCGCATCCCCCACCTTTTAGAATTAGGCATTAATGCCATCGAGCTCCTTCCTGTTTTTGAATTTAATGAACTGGAATACTATTTATGCAATATCGTTAAAAAAACAACGTTAATTAACTATTGGGGATATTCTCCTTTTGGTTTTTTTGCTCCTATGAGCCGCTATGCCAGTAATTTAAGCCCCGGAAATCCTTCGGAAGAATTCAAAACGATGGTGCGCGAATTCCATCGGCATGGCATCGAAGTTTTTCTGGATGTTGTCTATAATCACACAGGAGAAGGTGATAAGTATGGCCCCCTCTACTCTTTTAGAGCACTGGACAATAGTTCCTACTACCACGTGAATCCGGACGGCACTTATCGCGACTATTCAGGTTGTGGAAATAGCCTTAATGCCAATCAACCTATAACGCAAAATCTTATTTTAGAGAGCATGCGCTATTGGGTAAGTGTTATGGGAATAGATGGCTTTAGATTTGACTTAGCAACTATTCTTATGCGGGGCCCAGAGGGAAACATTCAAAAACACGCCCCTCTTCTTCAAGCAATTGAGGAGGACCCTCTTCTTAGCAGTGTTAAACTCATTGCAGAGCCTTGGGATGCCACTGGTTTTTATGAACCGGGAATCTTTACTCATAAAAAAAATAAGTGGCTGGAATGGAATGGAAAATATAGGGACGATGTAAGAAATTTTATTAAGGGAACTCCCCGTTTTTCACCTTATTTTGCTACCCGACTTTCTGGATCAGAAGATATTTATGGCATGAGCTGCATGGAATCGCGTTCGATCAATTTTATCACCTGCCATGACGGGTTCTCCTTACATGATCTTGTAAGTTATATGAGCAAACACAACCTCGACAATGGAGAAAACAATCGAGATGGAACTAATGACAACCTAAGCTGGAATTGTGGAGTAGAGGGAAGAACCATTGATCCTGAAGTACTAGAGCTAAGAGAGAGGCAGATACGCAACTTTATACTAGCGCTTATGCTTTCTAAAGGTATTCCCATGATCCATATGGGAGATGAATATGGGCATACAAAAAAGGGAAATAATAATACCTGGTGCCAGGACAACCCTCTTAATTACTTTTTATGGGATGAATTAGAGAAAAATTTTGAGCGTTTTTCTTTTATGAAACGCTGCATTGAATTACGCAAAAGCTTCCCCTTAATTACAAAAAAAACATTCTACACTCGGGAAGATCTCCAATGGCATGGAAAAGAACCGGGGGAGCTGGGCTGGTCCCATACTCCCAATTATTTAGGCATGACGTTAATAGATGCAGAAAATGAGCGCTCGCTTTATGTGGGCTTTAATATGATGAACGCAGTTTCTACGGTTACTATTCCTGAAGCTGAAAATGGAAAAAAATGGAAATGGGTGCTGAGCACTCTTGAAGAGGTCTCTGGAGAGGTAAAAAGTAATCGCATGGTATTGCCGCGTTTCACAGCTATCGTACTTGAGAGTGTGAGGAACTAACCGCAGAGCCGCAAAGTGCGCTGAGGAAACGCAGAGAAAGAAGAAGAAGAAGAACAGGATTGCAGGATCGGCTTCGCCGGCAGGATAAGCAGAATAAAAACATTGGGTAGGAAAAATAAAATTTCACCCTTTTTGTTTTTTAGAAAAAAGACAACTATTAACCATGTATTGTGCCTTTATCCTGCCGGCAAAGTCGATCCTGCAATCCTGTTCTTCTTCTTCTTCTTTCTCTGCGTTTGCTCAGCGTACTTTGCGGCTCTGCGGTTAGCTCTTCATCTTGTTTAGAGAATGAGCATAGCATCGCCGTAGGAATAAAATCGGTACTGCTTTTCAATCGCAATTTGATAGGCTTCCATCATCAGATCATAGCCCCCAAAGCTGCAGACAAGCATCAAAAGAGTAGATTTAGGAAGATGAAAATTGGTAAGTAATGCATCTGTGCATTTGAATTGGTAGCCGGGATAAATAAAAATATCTGTCTCATACTCACCGGCTGTGAACTCATTGTTTCTGCATGCCGATTCTAATGCTCTGCAAGAAGTTGTCCCCACGCAAATTTTTCTGCCTTTATGGCTATTCAATACAATACTGGCCTCTTCATTGATCATATAACGCTCTGTATGCATGGAATGATTGAGAATATTTTCTTCTTTTACTGGCTTAAAAGTCCCGATACCGGTGTGCAGAGTGATCTGTGTTTGAGAGACCCCTTTCTCGTTTAATTGAGCTAAAAGATTGCTCGTAAAATGCAATCCGGCTGTGGGTGCAGCTATTGCGCCCTCTTCTTTAGCATAAACCGTCTGATAATTAATAACGTCTTGATTTTCCATTTCACGTTGCATATAGGTAGGCAAAGGCAGATGGCCATAACGTTTCAAATAAGGAAGTATCTCTGGAAGGTTGAATTTTACAATCCGATTTCCATTTGGTAATATCTCATCTATACAGGCCGTTAGTCCCCCCTCAAATAGAACCAACGTTCCTATTTGCAGTTTTTTTCCGGGTTTGGCCATGACCTCCCAATGCTCGTGATCAAGGGGGCGCACCAATAAGAATTCTACTGCGCCACCCGTTTGCCGCTTTCCATAAATTCTAGCCTTGATCACTTTGGTATTATTAAAAATAAGCAAATCATCTTGGCAAAGAAAGTTAGGTAACAGATAAAAATAATAGTGATTAATTGTCTTCTTTTGTCTTTCTATGACCATTAATTTAGAATGATCGCGCGGTTCACAAGGATAGCGCGCAATCATTGCATCTGGAAGAGAGTAATCATACGCGCTTAGAGAAAAAAGAGTATCGTCCAATTCTTCATTCCCTTCTCTAGCGAGGAGATCTAGTCTGCGGCAGCGCATGCACAGCATCAGGCTTATGATTTAATTCAATTTTAGCCTGAGGAAATGTTTTGGATAGGATTTGAGCTGCATTATCCCCTTTTTCTGCTGAACTCTGTAATTTATCTACAGAAATTGTATAAGATCCCTTATGGGCCGATGGGGTTTCTGCTTCGGCAACCAAATTAATGGGAAAGGGGGTTAAAACACCCTCATAGGCGCCTGTTTCGCTTAAAACCATAAAACGCGTAGAGGCAATGGCATCATGGACAGCTAAAGCATCTGGAGCCGGGTTCTTTTTTCTTCCTTGATAGCCCACCTGTTCGGCATTAAGATGCCAGTAGGGGTTCGTGGCAGCTGTTGCTTTATAGTAGGCGTTTGTGCGTGTTGCAATCACAGCTGCAGAAAGCGCTTCATCTGATAAATCAGAAGAGAGCTGCTCTGGAAGAGTGGCACTCAAGTAATGTTCGATATCCACCTCATTCACAATGCTGATAGATCCCCCTATATCGTAAACATAAATAATTCCAGAATACTCTTTGCCATCGATTTTTACTGCAATAGACTCATTATCCGGGACAATTTCAATTTGATAAACCCCAGGAAATTCTTCTCCCCAACGTAGTCCCGTAGAAAGAGCTTCAATTTTTTGACGCTTTCCGGTAAATCTTGCCGAAAGGCGCACATTTTTATAAGGGTCATAGATATCATACTTGCCATTCACTTCGATATTGGCGGAGGGAAGGTTATGAGCGATCAAAATCTTTATCTTTGGGGATTGAGGCTTTTCGGGGCTTATAAAGGCGCTTTTTACCGTATCCCAAATTCCAGCCTGCAACTGTGTTCCAACCACTGCACCAAGTATCAAATTGACTGTTACTAAACTACCTAGCCATTTTTTCATTTTTAAATCCCCCTAAATCATTTTATTTGATAATATGGATCATAACATTGAACTGAATTTATAAAGAACAAAAAAAACGTCTCATTTAAAATCCAATAAGTGCGCAAGCTCTGTCACTTCGCGTCCGCGCGCTGTGCGCTTAAGAAATCCTTTAAGGATCAAATAAGGCTCATAAACTTCTTCTATTGTCGATTTCTCTTCCCCCACAGCAATAGCTACCGTCCCGAGCCCCACCGGCCCTCCTTGATAATGGTGGATCATCGTCTGTAAAATTTTTTTATCCATCTCATCCAGTCCATGCTCATCAATGCACAGCATTTTTAAAGCGGCATTTACAGTAATCAAGTCAGCCTGGGACTCTGTATGGATTTGAGCATAATCGCGCACCCAGCGCAATAAGTTATTTGCAATGCGCGGCGTGCCTCGACTGCGTTTGGCAATTTCGCTAATAGCTTCAGATTCGATAGATAAATTTAAAATCAAACTATTGCGCTGAATAATTTTCTCTAATAAAGCAGCTTGGTAATATTCCAGACGACAATTAAAATGAAAGCGTGAACGCAAAGGGCTGGATAATTTACCCATTTGTGTGGTGGCCCCGACCAATGTAAATCGATTCAACTTCACATTCACAGAACGCGCATGCGGGCCGGAATCAATCATTAAATCCAAAGCAAAATCTTCCATAGCAGGATAAAGATACTCTTCCACCGTACGGTTTAAGCGATGAATTTCATCGATAAAGAGAAAATCCCCATCTTGCAAATTAGTTAAAATGCCGGCAAGATCGCCCGGTTTTTCAATCACGGGACCTGAAGTGATCACTATTTGTGTTCCCATAGCTTTAGCCAAAATATTGGCCAGCGTTGTTTTGCCCAGGCCTGGAGGGCCGCTAAAAAGAGTATGCCCTAAAGCTTCGCCCCTTTGTTTTGCAGCTTTAATTGCAATTTCCAGACGATTTTTAATCATCTCTTGACCCACAAAACCATCCAAAGAATCAGGGCGTAGAGGAATTTCAAAAATAGTATCCGGCTCTTGAGCGGATTCGATATATCTTTCAGTCAT
>CALBHK010000336.1 GCA_937894565.1 uncultured Chlamydiae bacterium | reverse complement strand
GCTTTGCTCCTTCGCACACAGGCTGGGCTCTACAAAGAGTAAGCCCTCTGGGCTTTCAAAAACCTAAAAAAAATGCCAAAGCCCAGAGTTCTGAAAGGAGGGTAAAAGGTTGCACACGGCGTAAAACTGCGTTTCCTCCGCGTACTTTGCAGCTCTGCGGTTAGCCTCTCTGTTCTTTAACTCTTTTCTCTGGTCCTCCAATAATCATTCCCATAATTAAACGTGAGCTCTTCTTCTTTTGCGATCTCTCGATTTGCAAAAAAACAAAGATGGAGCAGCCCTCTATCTACTAAACAAACAGGACGTAAGTTAGGCTCATCGCTATGATTGAGAAAACGCATCAAATTCCCCTCCTTTTCACTATCTATCACAAGATAAGGCCATAAGGAAAAAAAGCGCGTAGGATAGTGAAAACAGTAATCGTTTATGTTGCAGATCAAGCGATTAACAGGACGTATAAGGCCGCTATATTCCCCTATATAGAACCCCTCTTCCAAATTTTCTTCACAAAAAAGACCATAACCAAAAGTCGGATCAATCCACCTAACAGAAACTTTTGCCTGCGCCCCCCGGCTCAAATTATCCCTCATTTCCCTACCGAGTAAACGATTTTCCTCTCCAAATTTTCCCAATTTCAATAGATAGGGACAGGCGTTAATCGTTCTTGTAAATTCTCTCATGCTTCTAAATAAAAGATGAGGGCGATAGGTGAAATGAAAAAGTTTTTCCATCTCCTGAATAGGAAGTAGCTGCAGCTCCTGCGCCCCTTTTAATTGAACTAAAATCTCTACCTGATGAGGACGGCATAAAAGATCTGCTATTTCATCACGGCCTAGAAAACAGGCCATTTCAAAGGGAGTATAGCCCCAATGATTAAGCTCCCTTCTTAAGCGATGATCCTGCATTAATTCTCTAACAGAATCAATATCTCCCTTTATAATCGCCTCATGAAGAGGGGGGCTTTTAAAAGAAGAGCTCATTAAAGCTTCCTTTGCAAAAATTAAAAATTAATACACACTCCGAAAAAACAAGCATTCTATTTTAGGGAGGTCTCTTATGTTAACCAATATTATTACCACTTTAGATTCTATACAAAATTTACATAAAAAACCCCCGACAAATAAAATTTTCATCATCCCTGAAACAGGCGCATTCTGCGAGTATCAAGAAAAAAGCTTTTTTGGAGGTTTTGTTAAATTCTTCCACGACAACACCCCCAAACTCATACGCACCTATTCTCCGGATGCCGGAAATAAAACGAAATTTATTCAAAAATGTTCTGAATTAGAAATAAAATATGAAAAATCAATTCAAAAGTGTGGAAAAAACATTCTGTGGAATGCTTCTTGCAAAGAAAAAGAGAGTGAAAATGAAAAATCTAAATTAGCTATTGTAGAAATTTATAAACGCTTTGTAGATGAAAACATGGTTAAAGAATACACGGGCGTTCTTATCAAATCTTTTCATCATGATGAAAATGTAGAAAGAGCTATCTGCTCTCTATTTGAAAAAATTCAAGAAGAAATTAAGAGTGCTATCCAAAAAATAAATATTGACCTGGAGTTTTATTTAAATATCAAAAAAGAAGAACTTTTAATAGATATTCAAGAAGAAAAAGTTCTCACTAAACTTCCGGAAATTACAAGTTGGATCCCTCCTAACTTGCTTGAGATGAAAGTTAAAAAGAAAAATCTATCCACTAATGAAATGGTGGCCTCCATTAATATTAAAGGACAGATTAGCAAGTTAGAAGTTTCTATAGAAAATTTATCCAAACTTAGCGAAAATCTAGAAAATTTATTTCCTAAACTTAACGAAACTATTAACTGGAAAAATCAGCTTGTGATTGACTTGGATACCATTGAATTATCATCTGTTAAAACAATAGAAACCAACATCCCTCCCCCACCTCCCCCACCTCCTCTTTTTATAATAGAAAACCCTGAAAATCAACAAAATCTCCTGAAAGCTAGATTATATTGCGAACAACAGGAAAACAATGACCAGATAGAAAACAAGTTTTGCGATGATTACAAAGAATTAATTCAGATTATTTTCTTTAACGAAACACAGGAAGGATACCAACTTCTCTTCTCCTCACTTCCCTTAATGGAAGAACTACGTCAATACATTAATAAAACGATTGATTTTAATATAAATGAGATAGAGAAACTTAAAACAAAAATCCCCTCTTTTAATCAATCGAAAGTAAAAATCTCTTCTTCTAATTCAGTTAGTTACCCGCCTCTTTTAACTGAAATTCAAAAATTACAAAAAAAAATCCCTACAGCTAAAAAGCAACTCAACTTATTCGCCGCAAATCAAAAATCCCAACTTCGATTAGAAAAAATAAACCAAAAAATAGTGCGCGCATTTGAACAGCTGCAAAAAAGCCAGGAAGAAATAGTTATTAACGCCAATAAAAATGAAGAAAAAATAAAAGAAAAGATGGAGAAATCAGAAAACATTCAAACTCTTAACCAGGAATTAAGAAAAGCTTTTAACGAAGAAAAACAGCTCAGCGACATCATCCAATCCACAATGGAAACCATTAAAAAATCAGAAGAGAGTGTGAAAGCAACTTTAAACGACATCATCCACTTTACTGAATCTTCTTTTCAAAGCTCAACCTTGTTATTTAAATTATTTGAGAAAAAATGCAAAGAGTATCTTAGTTTAGATACAGAAAAACAAAAAGAGGTCTACCTACACCTCTATAACAAAAAAAAATAAACACTTTATAAAGAAAAAAAACACAAGGACTCTAAGCGAGAGAAGGGGAGCCTAACCGCAGAGCCGCAGGGAGCGCAAAGGAAACGCGGAGAAGTTAAAACCCTCATGCCTTAAAATTGTCTTTTTTTGACCGAGGGGGAAATTTAAAAACTCATGTTAGCAAACAATTTTAAGGGCTAAACACAAAACTTTTCTCTGCGTTTTCTCGGCGTACTTTGCGGCTCTGCGTTTAGGTTCCCTTCTCTCCCCCTCTCCCTTTTCTTTACTTTTTGTAGATTTTCTTATCTCCTACAGCCTCGTTATCCTTAAATGTTTGAGAAATAAGCAACTTGCCTTCCTCGTCATATTTTTTAAAAAAACCGTGACGCTGTCCTTTGTAATATTGCGCTTCAAAAAGCAATGTTCCTTTTTCGTCCCACTCTTTAACTGTGCCATTCAACTGACCATTTAAATAAGGGCGCACAGAAGCTTTATTTCCATCTGAATAATAGCTGACTTCCTCTCCTTGTTTCAAATCATCCACAAATTGAACGTCTGTTTTAATGCGGCCGCTTGCAAAGTATTCCTTAGCTGGACCTTGTTGATTTCCATTTTTAAAAATAGCTGTGATCATGATACGTCCTTCGTTATCATACACTATCGCATTGCCTTCCCTAATGCCATTTTTATAAAAAGTGCTTGAAACCTTTTTTCCAGACTCATTATATTCCGCATATTCCCCATTCACCTTTCCATTTCCATATTCTGTATCAATAGCCTTAATACGCCCATAAACGGGGTGTTGAGGGTAAAATTCTTGATAAGGGCCATCAAGCTTATGGCGATGATAAGTGGCAACCACTTCTCTGCCCTTTGGAGTCATCTCATAGTATTTACCCTCTAATCTTCCATGCTCAAAACTTGCTTCACCCACCAAATTTCCTGCTTCATTCCAAAAAATGCGTTTCCCGTGCAATTGATTATCTTGATAATCCATTTTTGACATCAACTGTCCATTTTTATGATAGCGCTTTTGCTCTCCTTCTAATCCCCCTTGATTGAACTGCAAACTTTTAGCCACTACCTGGGGGGCAGCGCCCTCTTTAGGATAATATTCTATTTGCTCCCCATCCTGCATCCCATGATCCCATTGCTGCACTAAGCGCAGAGATCCATCCGCATACCAGCAAAGATAGCTTCCATGTTTTTTGCCTAATAAATAGCTTCCTTGAATCGATTTATTTCCATTACGATGATAGGCAACGACTTCTGCGACCTGCTCCCCTTTTACAAATTGAGCTATTAACTTAGGCCGTCCATTAGCATACCACTCCTTTAAGGGCCCATCTACTGCATCATTTACAAAGGAAGTATCAAATAGCAAATCTCCCTCTTCGCTCCATTTTTGATGCACACCCACTCTAAGACCACGCTGGTATTCTCCAACATATGCTATCTGCCCTGTAGGATAATACTCTACCTTTTTACCATCTAAGGATCCTTGAACAAATTGCATTTCAGATTCTTTCATTCCATCCGAATAAAACGTCTGATAAGGCCCATGGCGTGCACTTTTTTCAAAATAACATACAAGAGAAAGTTTTCCATTATCATGAAACTCTTTTTGAACCCCTTGCCAAACACCTTTTGCATAATGATAGTCCGCTATTAAACTGCCTGACTCATTCCAAATTTTATATTTTCCGTCTATTAATCCATCTTGAAGAGTATAAGAAGCCAATAGACGATTTTGCTCTGAAAACTCTGTAATCGGCTCTACTAAATTCCCATTGGAATCATATTTGGCCAAATAAGCGATTATTTGATTTTCATGCCAACGTTTATGCACGCCAATTGGAACCCCATGCCTCCAGGCTCCTTCTAAGGCCTCTTTTCCATCCACAAAATAGCCTCTTTCAAGCCCCTCTTTCTTCCCGGATTCATAATGAATCTGATAAATAAGCTGCCCATTAGAGGCGTATAGAGCATGCTTACCCATAGGCACTCCATAACGAAAATCACGCTCTAAGAGCACCGTTCCATTTTCAGAAAAAACAGTTTCCGCCCTCTCCATTTTAGATCCATGCAGCACCCCTTTAAAATACGTTGTCTTAGAACGTATTTTCCCATTAGGATACCAATGAATAGCAAGACCATTCGGAACGCCATCCACGTAAGGTGTTTCACTCTCTTTATTTTCATTGGAATAATAGGTAGTCACATTTCCATTCAGACGATTTTCCTGAAAAGGACGCTGTGCTACTAAAACTCCCCCTTCATCATAAAAAAGAGCCTTTCCATTTAATTTTCCATTTTCATAGATATATTTTTCTTTAATTTTTCCACTTGGATAAAATGAAGTTAATGGACCCGTTAATTGATTTCTTGAATAGACTCCTATCTTTTCTATTTTTCCATCCGGATAAAACCAGACAACCCCCCCATCAAAATAAAGATGGCCATGAGAATCTGTCATCAAATCAGCCTCGCTGTGAACATTTCCCTCAGGATAAAATTGCATCGCTTTAACTGGTAAATCTCCACTTCCTTCTAAGTTTGGCGCATAATAAACTAAATGTTTTGATGTTCCATCCGCATAACTCTCCACTATTTTAGGCAACCAGTTAGGCAAGCGTTTTAATAAAGTATTTCTAGGAATCTCATCTGCATTTAAAAAACCGCATAAAAAGCTGAGAAACAAACAGTTAAGAGATAACAAAACAGATCTGCGCATAAAGACTCTCATGATAGAAGTAGATTAATTGGCATCAGTCTAGCAGATGTTTTTACTTATACTCAAGCAATCGAAAAAAAATATGTATCGAAGTTGAATTAAATAATTATTTTACCTAAAGTGCGACTATAGGTATTTCAACCAAAGGGAGAGGCCGAATATGAAAGAGAACAAAAAAAATTTAGCTAAACTAGCCATGATGGGCATTACAGGTGGCATGATGTTAGCTCTGCCAGAGAGCGCCTGCGCTCTACAATCCGAATCAATACTAGCCAAATACAACCAACAAACTAGTAACGAAGATTATCAGCCTTCTATAAGAGGACGCCGTTATATGCAAGAAGAAGGAAGTGAGCAGGGAAGCTGTTCTGGAAAATCGAGCTGCTCTGGAAAAAAACAAGAAACTAGCTCACAAGGAAGCTGCTCTGGAAAATCGAGCTGCTCTGGAAAGGCACACCGCTATGAAAAAATAGACGAGACGCAAGGAGAGCAAAGCGAGCAACAAGAACAAGACCAGAACATGCTTATGCAGAAAAACAAAAAAAACCAACCTCAGACAATCAATCAAAGCAGCCAACAAAATCAGCAAAACCAACAAAGCAACCAACAAAATAACCAGCAAAGCAACACCAGCTACAACAGTGAAAACACAGGCAATATCATCCGAAAAACGAATAAAACCTGTGGTGGTAACGGCGGTTGCGGAGGCAAAGGCGGCTGCGGTCACACTTCCAGATAGACAAGATCAACAGAAGAAGGAAGGCGGTAAAGATGCCTGAGCGATCGCCCTCTCTATCACCTTCCTTCTTTTTTTTGTATTCTGTGAGTTAGCCTGACCCATAAACCTACCCATCCTGCTGGCTCTCAAATCGGTGGGGAGCCAATCCTATCTATCCCATACGCATCAGGCTAACTCTTGCAGCCCTTCAGGCTGCGATACCTAACCC
>CALBHK010000335.1 GCA_937894565.1 uncultured Chlamydiae bacterium | reverse complement strand
GACATTGCAATATAAAGCTGTAAAATCCATTATATATACCCATTACACTTCAAGATGCGAAGATAGGCGAATGCAGAGTATGAAAGTTATCCGTTATTCTTGATGCTAAAATAGTTTTCTTCCTTCCAATACTTTTTAAAAACTGAATCGTTGCCTGAGTAAATTCAGAAAATGTCTCATAATACGTGTTATAGGTCACATGCTCATGCATGAGCTTCCACAAGCGCTCAATTGGATTTAAATTCGGCGAATAGGGCGGTAAATAATGCAATTTAATTGCAAGCCCTTCTGCAAAAGCCTGGATCGTCCTGTCCCGGTGATAACCTGCATTATCCCAAATTAAATGGATAACACATTTTTCTGGGTGTCGCTTTCGTAGCTCAACTAAAAAAGACGCAATACTCTCAGCATTCACTTCGGAGGCTTGTTCATAAAAAAATTTATGACCTTCCAAGCAAATTCCACCTATAAAGCTCAACCGTTTTTGATAAGCTGTAGTTGGCATCTCTTTGCGTTGGCCTTCAAGTATCCAACCGTAGGCAAGATGGGTTTGATGCTGTGGGTGCACACTGTCTGCAAAATAAATAGGTTCTTTTTCTCCCGCTTTTTTCTTTAATTTTTCATAAAATTTTATGAACGCTGCTTGCTCTGTTTTATTCGCTTTTGCTGGAACTGAATGGGGCTTTTTATAACGAAAACCATTAGCATGCAACCATTTGGTCATACCACTAATAGTGTACGATTTTTTGAAAGTATTCCTTACGAAGGCACAGATGGTTTTGACATATAAATAGATGGCTTCTGAGAGGTGCGCTTTAAGTTTTAACGACTCTGCTTCGTTCAAATAACTTGCGCTGCCCCCATTTTCAGGGGCTAATTTGTTTTTTTCAAAGTAATCTTTTATATGACGGCGTATGGTTTCATCATCTAGTAGTAGAATACGAGCAATTTCAGAATAACTGTAACCTTCATCATGGGCTAAAACTGCCTTGATTCTATCACATAAGCGCTTATCTCGCTCTTTACGATGACGAGAGATTAAAGTCGATCTTTCTTGTGATGATAATTTTCTTTCAATCATGCCCTAGGATATCATAAAAAAGCATGCTGTTACATTAATTTCGCATCTTCAATAGCGTTCGGTATATACATCTAGTGTTAGATCAGGCTGGTTATCATCGTTGCTCTAATGTTGTAAATTCAGCGGCTAAATTAAATATAAAATTATTTTACCTACCCCCCTACAGCCCAAATTTAAATTCTATTGAGCGATTATGGAAAGTGATGAATGAGCACGCAAGAAACAACAAGTTCTTTAGAACTGCTGATGAATTTCGACAGAGCATAAATGATGTGTCAACACTTTTCCGGACAAAATATTTATTAAGTTGCGCTGCGTAATTCATAGTCTACAGGTGAGCAGTAATCATTCGCAGAATGTAATCGTTGCCTATTATAAAACACTTCAATATATTCAAATATTGCTTTTTTAGCCTCCTCTTTAGTCTTAAAATTAAAATGATGTGTTAATTCGGTTTTTATAGTGCCAGCATATGAGATTTCGGTTTAAATCTCACACAAATCGAATAAGCCATCTCCCATAATAGAGAAAACTTCTTTTCGGTAAGTATGCTGTATTTTAAAAAAATCCAGACAAGCCTGTTTAAATTCATCGAACGTAGGATAATATGTATTATAGGTTACATTCTTTTTAAAAAACTTCCAGAATCTTTCAATCAAGTTTAATTCGGGAGAATAAGGGGGTAAAGGCACTAATTGGATTTTTGAGCTCTTTACATATTCCTGAACAAGGGAAGAAAAATGATATCTTGCATTATCTAATAACACATAAATTTTATTTGCTTCAGGATGACTGATTTCTAATGCTTTTAACAGGTCAATAGTGGTGGTCGCATTAATATTATCTTCAGTAAAAATAGCAGTGACTTCACATGTATCAGCATTCATGGCCCCATGAATGTTATATCTGTTTCTGCCTGTATTACTTTTAATTTTCCTTTTTTCACCTTTCCTAAACCAGCCATAAGCTGCTTGTGTGTTATGAACAGGATGTACAGCATCCATAAAAAATATTAAATCATTATCTGTTTTCAATTTTAAAAAATCTGCAAATTGATCTAAAAATATTTGCTGAGCAACTTCATCGGCATTGCCGGGAACTAAATCGGGTTTTTTATAGACAAAACCAATCTTTTTTAATAAGTCTGACATGCCTCTTTCGCTATATTTAATATCAAATTCAGTTTTTAAAAAATGACAAACTGACTTTGTTGTTAAATGTACATTGGTATCTAATTCTGCGCATAAAATTTCTATTTGCTTATCGTTTAGCTTCTTTTTGCTGCCTTTATAGTTTGTTTTAAGTAAAAAAGCTAATCCGCCTATACCGTATTTATCAAAATACGATACAATAGTGTCTTCATTTAAAAATAAAACTTCACTCACTTCGGAAGGACTCATACCCATGCCAAGCAAGATAATGGTGTGGATTTTGTAGATAATTAGAGCGGAAAAACGTAAACGTTTTGCTGATTTATGAGCAACCCTTAACTCTAAAATTTCGCTTTGTGAAATATCGTAACTTCTCATGCATATTATTATATGCGTTATTTGAGCTAAAGTGAATATAAACCCGAAAATTCATATGCTGGAACTATATAACAGCATATCCTGTTTTATCTAAACCTGGCATTACTAACTTTCTAAATTCTAAAATGGGATATTTATCTTTAGAAGTCATTATAG
>CALBHK010000334.1 GCA_937894565.1 uncultured Chlamydiae bacterium | reverse complement strand
CATCCTATTGCGCACATCTTTTTTTGACAAATAAATCTTCCTTGTGATTCACTTCAGGGCCAAACAAATCCCATGCATCAGCATAATTACCAAGTGAACTTAACCCTACCCATAGAGCCTTTATTCCAGCTTCTAGACTGTTTTTACACTTTTGATGGCCACCCAGTTGTGTTATATATTCCATCATCGTTCCCATGTTTGGGGCTGTCCCCGGTGGTATTTTATTTCTTGTCGCGGCTATAGTTCCTGCTTTCCACTCAGATCTTTCAAAATAAAACTCGCAAGAAATTTCAGGCATTAATCTGCTTATATGCAATAAATAGTTAAGACGCCAAGCGATTATTGATATTATTGCAAATGCTGAGAAAAGCCTCTCGGCTTTACGAAGAGACTTTTCTTCTATTTTACAACCGCTCTTTATTGTTTTAAAAAACGTCTCTATTTCCCATCGGCATAAATAATATTTTACCGCTTTTTCAATTTCTTCAACGGTGCCAATAGGAAGAGATGTTATTAAATACCAACAAATTGGTTCACATCCTTCCGGCGGATCTATTTCTTCTAAGCAAAATGAATTTATACTTAGTGATTTTTCACTATCCGGAGATTTTATTGTGGCAGTTAGAGCATAAATATTCTGAACTACAGCTCTAATGACCCCATCTACTTCTAATTCAAAACTGATTTGACCTAACGGTGTATTTTTTTTAAGTTCTTTAAATAACGTAGAGGTTTTTTTATTTTTTAAATAAACAGTCCTGTTATGATTACATCTCATCAAGAAATGGGCTGCACACCCTTCTTGTTGCCTAGATTCACGCTCCGCGAATACCTCAAAGATATCTCCTTCTTTATCAGTTATATGAACAACTTGAGTATCCTTACAGCTTTTAGCAAATTTACACGTAATCCGGTATGCCTCTAGCCATCGGTAGCTTTCTTTTTCCTCAATGGGTCTTAAATCGCGGTGAACTAAATTCGCTTTTTTCTCTTTTTCTCGGGCCCAAATTTTTTGATCTATTACCCCTAAATGCAATCTTTCAGGTGTTACTGCTATAGTAGCATGCATAAAAAAACCTTGAGCATTGTTGCTCGAAATATAGCCGCTATCTTTTAATCCTTTTCTTGTAGTGTAGTTTAGAGACGTAGTATCGGATGGGCAAAGAACAACAGGAAATTTTTTAGCCCGATTCAGGGTCATTTTTTTATGAGGAGCTATTATTTTTTCTTCATTCACCAAATTATTAGAGTAAAATCGATAACACGCCTGCATTTCCTTTCGAGTATGAAATTGCCTATTTATGCTTTTTCCTGGTTGTTTAGAGGTTTCAGTAATTATATGCATCAATCTCTTATTTAGTCTCTTATCTCCCATGTCAAGGGAGCCCATTTCTTCTTTAACCCATTCGCTTACCATAATCTAGTACCTCGGTTTCAAATTTAAAAAAAAGAGAGTACCACATTATGATTTTTGTCAAAAAAAGATGTGCGCAATAGGATG
>CALBHK010000333.1 GCA_937894565.1 uncultured Chlamydiae bacterium | reverse complement strand
AGTATCCTTTCTTCCCTCGGAAACTAAAAAAATTGAATATACCAACATACAGAATAGCCTTAACCTTCTATTAAGAACTTATTCACCATTGATACAGGAAAATATGAGTGATTTAGAATATTGGAAAAGAATAGCGTTAGAGTCCGATCAGAAAAACCGCGAGTTAGATCATCACATAATGAATTTACAAAACGAACTATCCGAATCACGCAGTCAGAGCGAAAAGCTTGCGAAGGCGCTAAATGACATCATAGTTTATCATAAAAGTATTGAGTCAGCACAAAAGCGACATTATTCGCAAGATTATTACGAAAATATGAGAAACGATGGTGTTACTTATGATGTTTCATTTTTAGCAACCTTTCGCGCTTTTGAAATATGTAATGAAGCTCTACAGGAATACAACAAGGGGAAAGAAACATGAAAGCAATAACAATTAAACAACCTTGGGCATGGGCAATTATTCACAACGGAAAAGATATTGAAAACAGAACTTGGAAAACAAAGTACCGTGGCAAAATATTAATTCATGCTGGAAAACAGATTGATAAAAATGCACCGAAAGAACTTTTGCAAATGTTTTTCAAACAAAACAAAGATCCTTTGGGTGCTATTATTGGTCAAGTTGAAATAACAGATTGTGTTGATCACTCAAGCTCAAAATGGTTTCAAGGTCCATATGGATTTGTTCTAAAGAATCCAGAAGATTTGCCTGCTGTAAAAACAAAGGGACAACTTGGATTGTGGGAATACAACAAGGGGAAAACGTGAGCAAAAAATACAAACAAGATATGGGTGGTGGTTTACAGATGACAAAATCAGAAATTAAAAATGATCTTTTAAGGTATATAAATCAGGTGGCAAAAGTAAAATTTAAAAATCAAAATGATTCTGACATTTTTGTGATGGGTGCCGAACTGCATCTTGATTTAACGGCCTCGGCTATTCAGCAGTGCTTGCAGCTTAGAGATGAATTGATTGAAAAAGTAGAGGAGAACGAATAAATGAATCTAAAAAAATTATGGAATAATTTTCCAATCAGAATCGGTTATCAAGTTGAGGAACAGCTGCATCTTGGTGCGGTCGTTCAATTTGATCGTGGGATTGCGATCTTATTATTTAAAATAAGTATTATAATTTCTTGGAACGGCAATAAAATGCCAGACGAATTAACAGCATAACAAAAACAAAGGACGAACAAATGCAAGGACAAAAAAGATCACCAGATGTGTATCAAGAATTATTTAACCAGTACAAGTCAGGTAAAAATGTACCAGCGATTTCTCGCGAAACAAAAATACCGACACAGACTCTGTATAAAAAGTTTGCCGACATGGGTGGAAAAAAACGCACGCCAAAACCATTAACGTTAGAGCTTGCACCACAAGCATCGATTCAGAAAAATAAAATCGTGATTATGATTACTGATTCAAGTCAGGTTCGCGGTATTTTAGACGAGGTATTCTAATGCAATTAGCACAGATTTTTTTCGATGTTCACATGGGTAAGAATTTTCAAGGCCTGATTGACGTGTGTCGTAAGGCTAAGGTTGATTCAAAAAATCAGTACGTCGTATTTATGAACTCAAAGAAAACCAAATTTAAAATTTTGATGAGTGAAAAATATTTGGTTTATCACGACAATAAGGACAGTATGATCGATCTAAATTCATTACGACATCTGCCTGCCGCGTTTAATGGAAACAAGCCATTTGATTTCAGCAAGGCCGTCGAGGGTGCGATCAATGAAAAGTTTTATTCTGATGGACGGAAAAAATAATTGACACCGAACCGTCAGCGCAGTCTGATTTAAAAACGGAGGATAACATGGCGAAGAAAAAAGCAATGGCTAAGGCAAAACCTAAACCAGCACCAAAGAAAAAATAAGGATTTACCCGACAGGGGGTTGAGCGTAATGGCTCGGATACTGCGAAAGCGGAGTGTTACTGTCGGGTATTTTTATGAGGGGATATGAAAAAGTTTATGGACTATTTAGTACCTGTTTTATTGTGGGTTGTCGGCGTGATCTCTTGTTATCTGGTGATCACATATACCACTGGAAAAAAATCAGCTCAGTTAACTGACGATCTTGGACGACATATCATTGAATCCAATCGCCGCCTGTCGAGCATGGAAAAATTAGTTAATTCAAATATTCAAACAGTCGCAAATGCAAACGCCAAGATTGAAAAATTGCAAGCCGATCTTGTTTGTTACACTGGTGTAGCTGATAAGCGCGATCTTGAATACAAAGAAATCAACGAAGAGGTTAACAACGAGCTTGATAACTTGCTTGAGCACTGTGCGAAATTAAAAGAACAGTTGATTGACCAGCGTGAACTGATTAGTAAGTTAAGACCAGTCCACAAGCATACGTACACAATTGATGTTGGACTGGCTAAAGAGATTAATAAAAAGTTAAAGGGGTTAAGTAAATAAATCTGGGTGCCACCAGGTTTTTGTATGCGCGGTAAAGGGAGGCTAATTAACTTCATGAGGGTGCCGCGCTAGTTTTTCTGAATTTTTAAACGTAGGGCGCGCAGGTGAGGGCCAAGTAGTCTGTGCATAGGACAGCAAGTTTGCTAGTGTGTAGTTGTCTGACTCGGTATAACTGGACGCACATTAGTTGTTTTGAAATTACTTTGCAGGCGTTAAAATGAGTAAGAAATTTCATGACAGTCGGGAAAGACCGACACTTTTTTTATTTACCCACGTGTGGATCGTACTCCAAATGACAGATGGTCTGTTGTTTGATTTACTCGTGGGTTTTTTGTGAGGAAACCATGATCATCGAGGAACTTAAAAAATATTTACGCGCGACTGTTTTCACAAATCCAGACACGATGAAACGCGAGTATGCTCTTGAGCTGCTGGAAAAAATAATTGCGATGGAAATCAAACTTGATATGCAAAATGCGATTACAATTAAACCTCCGCACATCGGACAATCCACAGACTTATCAACAGAAGTGGCTGCTGGGTTATAGTAATGGTAGAAATCTGGAAACCATTAGAAATTTATAATGGTGAATAATAATAAGGCTTGGGTTAACGCACAAAAATCTTAGGTGACACCAGTTCGGTATCTGTTACCGTTTTTGGATGTTAAGACCATATCAAATTGACCTAGTTAATCGCGCGCGCGATAATTTCGTGCGTGGCTTAAAATCTCAAATAATTTGCCTTAGTACTGGTGGCGGTAAAACTCTGCTAACTGCCAGCATGATTAAGTCGTCATTAGCAAAAGGAAAGTCTGCTCTATTCATTGTTCACAGGCGCGAACTTGTAGATCAATCATCAGCTGCATTTTCATCGCTTGAAATACCACATGGAATTATCGCAGCTGGCGAACTTGAAAACTATAACCATAAGGTTCAGATCGCATCAATTCAAACTCTAACTAGGCGCCTGAATAGGCTTAGATACGAGCCTGATTTAATTATATTTGACGAATGCCACCATACTGCTGCAAATAACTGGGCTGAATTATTCAAACATTTCAGCGCCTCATTTAAAATTGGACTAACAGCTACGCCGTGCAGATTAGACGGCAAGGGTCTTGCTGCATTTTACCAAGACATCGTACAAGGTCCATCGATGTCGGAATTAATTCAGCAGGGATTTCTATCAGATTACAAGCTATTCGCACCATCTCACATCGATGTATCTGGAGTTAAATTGCAGATGGGTGATTACATCAAATCAGAACTAGCAAAAATCGTAGACACTCCAAAAATTACAGGTGATGTAATTCGTGAATACAAAACCAGGGCCAATGGTAAGCGTGCGGCTGTGTTTTGTATTAACGTCGAACACTCTAAACATGTCACTGAACAATTTAATTTAGCAGGCATTCCAGCCGAGCATGTGGATGGCGCCAGCGATCGTGAATATCGACAGTCTGCAATAGATCGATTTCGTCGTGGTGAAACACTGGTATTGTCGAACGTAGAAATATTTTCTGAGGGATTTGATTTGCCATCTATAGAATGCGCTATATTACTAAGGCCAACAAAATCAGTTTCATTGTATCTGCAGCAAGTCGGACGCGCTCTAAGACCTGCGCCAGGAAAGGATTTCGCGATAATCATCGATCACGTTCGTAACTGTCAAATGCACGGATTCCCTGATGATGATCGTGAATGGGAATTAGATGGTGTCAATAAAAAGATCAAGAAAAATGAACTCGCTGTTAAAATTTGCCCAACTTGTTTTGCTGCGCTGAGATTAACAGCAAAAGCTTGTGGTGAATGCGGCAACACTATTCCTAGTAAGCGCGAAACAATTGATCTACAATCCCTAGGCTCTGATGATCAATTAATAGAGCTTGATAAAAAAAATCGAAACAAGCGTGGCGTCGATATTGACAGGCAACGTGCGAAATCCAAAGATGAATTATTAAAACTTGCAATCGAGCGCGGATACAAGCGACCGCATTTTTGGGTAGCTACGATCCTCAAGGCGAGACAGCAAAAAAAACTGTTCGGTAAATAAAAATAAAACCACAGGGAAAGTGATACACATGTCAGAGAAAACTCTTCTATCTGAGATAC
>CALBHK010000332.1 GCA_937894565.1 uncultured Chlamydiae bacterium | reverse complement strand
AGCAGAAAAATGGCTGAATAAAGCTTCTTTGCTTATTGAGGATTTTGCAAATTGCACGGATGATGATGTCAACTTAGCTCGTTTACGATTAGATAAATATCGAGGCGATCTCTATTTTAAGCAAGGGGATTCTCAGAAAGCTGTTTTATTATTGCAAAATGCTTGTGATTTGTCTGATCTCTCTATTTCAAGATTACCCCAAGACTCTCCCTATTTATATCTTTTCAAAGAGACCAAGAGGCGTCTTTTAGATGCGCTCACTCTTTATTATGAGAATTGTGATAATCAAAAAGAGGCATTTAAATATGCCAAGCAGAGCATTTGCATAGATCCATACTGTTCTTATGCCCTTTTATTGGCTGGTAAAACAGCAATCAATATAGATCGAGAGCTTGCTAAACGCTATTTTGAAAAAGCCGCAGAATATGGAATTTTGGAGCGATCGTATGTTAAACAAACACTTGCAGTTTTGTTTCAGGTAGAATTCTCTCTAAGAGCGCAAGATTTACAGATGGAAGCTTTAGACGGTAGTCTTTTTCTTACGCCACAACAAAGCTTTGAAAATGCAAAGCAAGTTCAAGGTGCAGATTTACATTATTTGAATGTAAAATTACCAGTAGAAGTGAAGGCTTTGGGTGAAATTGCAACCACTTATTCTGAGAATATTGACTGGGAAAAAATTAAAAATAAGCCCGTCTATTTACGCTCATTACCATTTTGGGAATTGAAATTGTCAAATTTTAAAACTCCTATGTTTTGTTTAGAACCCCTTGTTTCCTTAGAGATTTTCCAAAATAAGGAGCTTCCTTGGTTTCAGACTCTTTATTTACAAAGAGCAATGCCGTTAAATTTCAGAGAAGAACTCATTTTTGCAGTGGCGCCCCATGCTTTATTTGCTATGCGTCATCAAACAAAGGCCATAAAACTTGAAATTTTGCAAAATCGCTCTGAATGGACTGATAATGTATTATCTACCTATCATGACGTTTTAAATCTCCCCAAACTTGAAAGAATTCTCTTTTGTCGCCTTTTAGGAGCTTTAGGATTTTATGAAGAGGCGTTAAAGAGCTTGCCTTTAATCGAAAAAAATTCTTCTTGGGATATTGAAGATGAATATGCCTATTGCACAAAATTATTTTTTGAAAATATCTATTTCATAGGAGGGGAGGGTTTCCCTTATCAAGATATTGAGTTTGCTTTTGAGAAGTTAAGTCTGCGTGAAGAAAGTCTTCGGATGAAACTTGTGCTTACGCTATTAGGGTGTGTCTATCACGGAAAAAGAAACCATATTCCATTTTTAAAACAATGGAGAGAGAAAGGCTTTGAAACTCTTCTAAAAGTGCAAAATAGCCCGAATTTTAATGAGTTTGAGAAGGGTCTTTTGACAAGTCGATTTTATCGGGCTGTCAGTTTTTATCCCTTTTTGATGCAGGATCGAGCAACACTCCAAAAAGAAGCGGAACTTTGTGAATTTTACGCAAGATCGCTAAAGCCGCAAACAGAAAAAGAAAAGTTGCTTTATAGAGAAAACTTGTTTCCTATGCTCGAATCAATGGCAAGGATTTTTGATTTTTTAGGAGAGCCGAAAAGATCTTTAAATCTTATGGAGAAGATTGTTTATCAAATTGATGATCAGGACGCTAAGGCTTGGATTCAAGTAGGGGAAAGCAGAGAAAAAAATGGTGATCTAAGAGGTTCATTAGAAGCCTTTCAGGCTGCCATAAATTTAGGTATTCCTTTAGGGGGAATAGCTTGTTATCGCGCTGGAAGAACATGTGAAAAATTAGGAGACTTCAACGAAGCAAAGTCTTATTACATGCGTTCTCTTAAATTTTGCCCAAAAGGATTATCTCCTTTAAGAAGGTTGAATGCAATTTCAAAAGGACTAGACGATGGCTATTTAAAAAATTGGAGTGAGACAAATTTGAACAATCTACTCACTTTAAAAGCTGAATTATCAGCTAAATCTTAAACAGTTAAAAGTGAATATACACACAAATACCCATGGATTAAAAATGGAATCAAAAGATTTTCAAGCGCTCGTGAACAAGACCCAGCTTTCTTCTAATGAAAGAAGCCATGTTTGGGATCTTTTTAAGACTGAAGGGGTTGAAAAAGCCCTTTCATTCATCCAGAAAGCTCAAACAAAATTGGATTCGATAGGTCAAGGGTTAGCTTTAAGAAAAACTGGCCTCCCTTATCAAATATGGGGTGAGGAGCTGATCGGTCCTGGGGCTATTGCTCAAATGGATGGCGCAATGAAGCTTCCCATTAGTATAGCCGGAGCCTTGATGCCGGATGCTCATGAGGGGTATGGGCTGCCTATCGGCGGTGTGTTGGCTACGGACAACGTTGTCATTCCTTACGCTGTAGGGGTTGATATTGCTTGCCGCATGATGCTGACCATTTATCCAGTCACTTCTGAGGTTTTGAAAAAGACAAGCTCTGCTGAATATCACAATCTTTGTTCATCCTTATTAAATAACACGATATTTGGCTCTGGGTCATTGGGTATTCATGAAGGAAAAATAGAGCATCCTATTTTAGAAAAATCACGATGGAGCCTCTCAAAGATAACCTTAGGATTACGAGACACTGCCATTCACCAGATTGGTACCAGTGGCACCGGCAACCACTTTGTGGAATGGGGTGAATTTGAAATTATTGATCCTAATAATCCTTTTCAACTTAGTGTTGGTAAATATTTAGCCCTGCTTTCTCACAGCGGTTCACGTGGAGTTGGGTTCAAAATTGCTAGTCATTATACTGAATTGGCAAAGTCTCTGATGCCTAATTTAGACAGCTCTGTACAACATTTAGCGTGGCTACCACTTGATCAAGATTTGGGCAGAGAGTATTGGGAAAGTATGGAGTTAGCAGGGGAATTTGCCTCAGCAAATCATCATGTGATCCATCAAAGAGTTGCTGAGGCTGCGGGTTTAACGCCCATAGGTTCTGTAGAAAACCATCACAATTTTGCCTGGCGCGAAAAAATTATTTTGAATGGAATTGAAAAGGAGCTCATAGTCCATAGAAAAGGGGCCACTCCTGCTCAAAAAGGAGTGTTGGGGGTAATTCCAGGAACGATGGCAGACGCCGGCTATGTTGTGATAGGTAAAGGAAATGTGGATTCACTCAATTCTGCATCGCATGGAAGCGGGCGCCTCATGTCGCGCACAAATGCAAAAAAAACGATCACACCCATTCAGCAGGCTACTTATTTGGAGCAGCGCGGCATTCACCTTGTTGGAGGAGGCTTAGATGAGGCTCCCCAAGCCTACAAATCAATAGACGCTGTGATGGATGCACAAAAAGATCTAGTGGACGTCATTGGAAAATTTCAACCCAAAATTGTGCGGATGGCATCAGAGGAAAACTCAAATCACCGCGCTAGAATGCCCAAAGGAATTGTTGAAGGGGAGTAAAGTTTATATACCGAACGTAATTGAGGAATTGGTTTTTGACCGCGGCTGCTCTGCGTTAAAATTTTTATCTTCACTCATGGCGTGAAAGAGGCAATGGTCATTCGCTCCAGATAAAAAATTTTGAGCAGCCTCCTTGTCAAAACTCCAATTCTTCAATCACGTTCGGTATAATCGAATTGTTTATCAAGAAAATCGCTAATATCAATGATTCTATAAAAGTAATTACTGCTATAAACAGACTCGTTTATATCTCCTGAATGAAACAAGACAGGAATTTTAGCAAATCCTCTAGGTGCTGAAAGTGCCTTTAGCTTGTCTGTCATCGTTGTGATAATTTCTTTGCCGATTTCGCGTCTGTTAAATTTAAACTCACATACAAATAAATTGCGCTGATTTGTCTGGATTAAATAGTCAATTTGGCATCCTTTTTTACGAGAAGATGATTTTTGAATATAGGGATTATCGGCAACAATGTCTTGCCCGTGAATCCCCAAAGAGTCAATAAGAAGAGCTCTGTTTTGCAAAAGAAGGCTTTCAACCTGCAATCCCATGATCACATCCCATCCGGGAAGTTTGACAAACTCTCTCACATCAAATACACCCTGTTGAATAAGAGGTAAATTGGGCTCAATATATTTGAGATAAAATCGAATATACTGATCACTAATTCTATAGAGGCTCTGACGACCAATTTTACCCGAACTCACGTTCCATTGATAATGTTGCGTAACAAATCCTGAGATGATCAGATTGTGCAATAATTTCCCCAGTGTTCCACTTTGGGCATAATCAATACTGTCCCGAATCTCAATTTGTGTCTTCATACCGTCCCTTAAGCTGTATATAATTTTTTTGTATATGCTGCCCTGAGATCCAAATAAGTCGTGAAAAATACGTTCAAATTCATGAACCAAAAGACCATCTGGTTGAAAACACAAGTTATTTATGTGCCATTCGGCTAAATGGTCATGAGTAATTTGTTCCAAATACCAGGGAATCCCGCCCAAAACAGAAAGAATTTTGTAATAGTCATAGACAGATCCTTTCACATGATTCTGACGTAAAAATTCCGCGCATTCAGGAAGGGTCAAAGGCGGTAATGTTATTTCTAGATTTATACGCCCAAAAAACGCTGTGCTTTTTAAAATATTTTCCTCAATCCATGAAGAAAAAGAGCCGCAAAGAACCATAATAAGTTGTGGAAATTTTAAATGATTTAAGTCCCACCAAATTTTTAAATATCCAAGAAAATTCGAATTTTTGCCAGCCATCCAGGAAATTTCATCCAGTAAAACAACGGTTGTTTTTTCTGTTAAATAACTGCCTAAAGCATTAAATGCATCCCCCCAATTTAAAAAGGTATGTGTAGGCAACTTAAAATAGGCGCTCAGTTGGAATGAAAAATTATTCAATTGAGTCTGCTCATCGGATTTTTCTGTCGGTGGCAATCCTGTGAAAGCAATAAAAATCTTACCCTTCCCAAACTCCTCAGCCAATCGGCTCTTACCGACACGTCTTCTACCTTTAATCACCACAAGAGAGGCTTTTTTTTCTTTTCCAAGCTTTTAAGACGCTCAAAAACCTTACGCCGCCCTACATATCTACCCATCCACCTCTCCTGCACATAACTTACATATGCGCATTATGTGCATATTAATAATAAACGTCAAGATGCACACAACTTACATATGCGCATTATGCGCATAAAAAAATGCAAACAGTTCATGCTCAAAATCATTGAATATTCATTTTGAGCATTTCTTACATTCTTTTACCGACATGATTGAAAAAATATATTGAAAAAAATTTCTAGTAAAGACACAATCACCGCTGATATGCTGCTTTTAGTATAAATAACCACCAGGGGTGCCAAGTGGCGATTTTTCGCCACTTAGCTGAGAGAGTCCCTAAAACCTGATCTGGATAATACCAGCGGAGGAAGTGTGAAGATGCGAATAGACCCAGAGGGTGTCTGGTCGGATATCCAGGCAATCAAAAAATTTTCTCCTCTTGTTCATAACATTACCAATTATGTTGTCATGGAACAGACCGCTAATAGCCTTTTAGCTATTGGAGCTTCTCCCATTATGGCCCATGCTGTAGAAGAAGTACAAGAGATGGCCACGATTGCTAACAGCATTGTTTTAAACATAGGAACTTTAAGCTCTTCCTGGATTGCAGCAATGATGCTTTCTCTAAAAGCAGCTAACTCTAAAAACATTCCTGTCATATTTGATCCTGTGGGTTGCGGAGCCACAACCTATCGAACAGAAACGTCCCACTCTATTCTAAAACAGGGCGCAGTGACGGCCATTAGAGGAAACACATCGGAAATTCTATCACTTAATGGGAATCAAGCTTTAAGCAAGGGTGTGGATAGCCTTTTACATGCTGCTGATTATTTAAACCAAGCAAAAACACTAGCAATTAAACATCATTGTATTGTCTGGATGAGTGGAAAAACCGATGTGATCACTAATGGTCAGCCTCTTTTTCTTATTCATAATGGACATCTGTTAATGGGAAAGGTTACTGGCATGGGATGCACTGCAACAGCCATTTCAGGAGCATTTTTGGCAGTTAATAAAGATCCTTTAATTGGATCTGTGCATGCGGCGATTCTAATGGGAGTTGCAGGTGAAATTGCGGCTGAAACCGGGAATGGGCCTGGATCATTTAAGCTCGCATTCATTGATGCTCTTTATACTATTTCATTGAATGATATAGAGGAGCGCATGCGCTTGGAGGTTTTGTGAAGTCATCTATCGACCTTTCTCTTTATCTGGTTACAAATCAAGGAACACTATCTCTTGAAGACTTTTTTAGGATTATCCGCCAATCCATTGTTGGGGGCGTTAAAGTCATTCAATTAAGAGAAAAAGAAACAGCCACCTGTGAAATGGTTGAGATGGGAAAAAAGCTACGCGCATTTTTAAAACCGCTAGGCATTCCTCTCATTATTAATGACAGAGTGGATGTAGCCCATGCAGTGCAAGCAGATGGATTGCATCTAGGACAATCTGATTTAAAAGTCGCTCAAGCTAGGGCAATTCTTGGCAGGCAGGCAATCATTGGGCTTTCCGTAGAGACAATTGAACAAGCGATAGCTGCTGCAGATGAAGACGTTGATTATCTTGCTGCCAGTCCCCTATTTTTAACAAAAACAAAGTCTATTCATCATGAGCCTTGGGGATTTGACGGCTTGAAGCACCTTTGCTCTATTTCGCGTCATCCGATTGTTGCCATTGGAGGCATTAATGAGACAAATGTAGAAAAAATTATTGAATGTGGGGCCGTGGGAGTAGCTGTTGTCTCTTCTATCTTTGATGCTCCTTGTCCCAAACTCGCAGCGATTACGCTTACAAATAGAATGAGAAATGCAATTTCAAAATTTGAATG
>CALBHK010000331.1 GCA_937894565.1 uncultured Chlamydiae bacterium | reverse complement strand
ACCTTAATCTCATTCTTGTTGATAAAATCGTACTTGGCTTTTGCATCGGCTGTTGTAGACAACTTTACCAGATAGCCAAGAACAATAAGGATACCAGCTGCCCAACAAAGGTAGGCCATGTTAGCAGCAAGGCTGTTCCAGGAGTCATACTTGTGTGGGTCTAATATTTCGTCCTCCATGATGGTGTTATTTTTAGCGTTTTTTTTAGGCTAACAAAGATAATAAACTACCTGACTATCCATGTCAGGTAAATTCAAATATATGTAAAACTGTTACAATTACGCACTTTTCAGGCAATTTTTAGCGTATCGAAGCTCGATTCCGCACATTAATCCCAAAACCTTGAATGACCTTAAGGGTAGTCTCTGCATCCTCAAACATGCCCATGTGACCAGAATTCTCCAATATTTGAAACTCACTCCGCTGACTCAACCGAGCTTGATCCTCAATGACAGCACATGGAATCAGGGAATCATACCTGCCGGCAAGGAACAGACTTTCACCACTGTAGCTTGATAACAATGAGGTTCGCTCCGGCCTATCTCGCATAGCTAAGGTGTAAGCCAGCAATGTCTCTTTTTTTGTTTTCGAGGCGATAGAATGCACATGCCCGATTGATGAATTTTCCTTTTGCCAAAATAATCCCGGCACAAAGGTATCCACAAATGGAAGCACCCCATTTTTGTCTACAAACTCAAAAACCTTGTTCCGGCTTAGTTTTTTTTCTTCCGAATCGGGAAAAGCCGTAGAGTGAAATAATCCAAAACCTTTTATTAATTCCGGTTTCTGAGCCACCATGGAAAGGGTAACATACCCGCCCAATGAATGGCCAATCACCACGCCATTAGAAATTCCAATCTGATGAAGCCAATCGTTAAGCAACGTTGCGATTCCGGATATTAAAATTTCTCCGCTCGGTAACGGGCTATTTCCAAAACCCGGCAAGTCCGGTGTTATCACCCTAAAATCATGTGCGAGCCTCTCTGCCAAGAGATCCCATATTTCACTCGTTTCGCAAAATCCATGAATAAGAATCAGGGGGAATCCCTCTCCTCTTTCTTTGAAAGAAATTTCGCCCATGGCGGCTATTTCAAAACTGTTTCCAGCATGGCAAGTACTGCTCTCTCTATGCTTTCAACATCAAACCCAGATTCAGAGTGGAGTTCTGATTGCTCACCATGTTCGATAATCTTATCGGGTATGCCCAGTCTCTTTACTGCAGCGGTGTAGTGATGATCAGCCATAAATTCTAAAATAGCGCTTCCAAACCCGCCCTGAATGCAACCATCTTCTACTGTGATGATTTTTCTGTACTTCGAAAAAATCTTATGGAGTAATTGTGCATCTAAAGGCTTGACAAATCGCAGGTCGTAGTGCCCTATCGTGATTCCTTGCTTTGCCAATTTTTCACAGACTTCAATTGCATAATTACCAATATGTCCAATAGTCAGAATAGCCAGGTCTTCTCCTTCCGTTATTGTTCTTCCTGTGCCAATTTCAATTTCCTCAAAAGAGGTCTTCCAGTTGGTCATGACACCCTGCCCTCTTGGGTATCGGATTGAAAATGCCTGTTCCTTTCTTGGCAGCTGAGCTGTGTACATTAAATTCCTTAACTCCGATTCGTTCATAGGAGCCGCTACAATCATATTAGGCAAGCAACGGAAGTACGCAATGTCGTACGCTCCGTGATGTGTTGGGCCATCCGCGCCTGCAAACCCTGCTCTGTCAAGGCAAAAATTGACGGGTAAGTTTTGAAGGAATACATCGTGCACGACCTGATCGTAGGCGCGCTGGAGGAAGGTCGAGTAGATCGCGGCGAACGGCCGCATCCCCTGCGCGGCCAGGCCCGCCGCGAAGGTCACCGCATGTTGTTCGGCGATGCCGACGTCGAACGCCTTGTCGGGGTGCGCCTTTGCGAATTTGTCGACCCCGGTTCCCGACGGCATCGCCGCGGTGATCGCGACGATGCGCGGATCGGCGTCGGCCAGCTTTGCCAGCGTCTCGCCGAACACATTCTGATAGGATGGCGGTCCCGGCGGCGCCTTTGCCTGCACCCCCGTCGCCAAGTTCAAGGTGGACGACATCCAGAGCGGTGCCCAGGTCAAAGGCGTCAGCATGGTCGAACTCGGCAGTGGCAACCGCCCGCTGGATCTCTTCAGCTACGAGGACAAGAGCGGCAAGGAGTGGCTCGTCGTCCACACCCAGCGCTTCAAGCAGAACGCCTTCGGTCCCAGCAAGATGTGGGGCGCGCGCATCAGCATGGACTACCTCGATGCGAAAGCGCCGGACAAGACGAACGAAAATGCCGCCCGCCGCGATGAGAAGGAACACCAAGGCCCCGCAGGCATCGAGATCGTCGATTCGCTCT
>CALBHK010000330.1 GCA_937894565.1 uncultured Chlamydiae bacterium | reverse complement strand
GATTTTTTTTCTTTTCTTCTCTGTGTTTCCTCTGTGCTCTTTGCGGCTCCGCGGTTAACTTCTCCAACCCCTCCTTTTCCTCTTAAATCTCCAGAAGCAAGCGTGCTGGGTCCTCCAAAGCTTCCTTCACCTTCACCAAGAAAGTTACCGCCTCTTTACCATCTACAATCCGATGATCGTAGCTTAATGCTATGTACATCATCGATTTTATAACTGTTTCATCTCCTTCTGCTACAGGACGTTTTTCAATCTTATGCATTCCCAAAATGCCGCTTTGAGGAGGATTGATGATAGGAGTTGATAAAAGAGAGCCGTAAACGCCCCCATTTGTAAGGGTAAAGCTGCCTCCTTGCAGATCTTCCACACTCAACTTTCCCTCTCTTGCTTTTTGAGCGTATTCAAAAATAGCTTTTTCAATTTCAGAAAAACTTAAATTCTGAGCGCTACGCACAACAGGAACAATAAGGCCACGTTCTGTAGAGACGCCAATGCCTATATCCATTTCATCGCGGTAAACAATATCAGTGCCATCAATTGAAGCATTTAGTTCTGGAATTTCTTGCAAAGCAGCAACGGCTGCTTTTACAAAAAAGGACATTAAGCCCAGTTTCACTCCATGCTTCTTCTCAAAAGCTTCCTTATAAGCACTGCGCAATCGCATGACAGCGCTCATGTCTACTTCATTAAATGTAGTCAGCATAGCAGTTGTACGCTGCGCTTCTACAAGCCGTTTAGCAATCACTTGCCGCATGCGGCTCATGGGCACACGCCTTTCAGTTGTTCTTAATGAAGATAAGTTCTTTTGAGGCTTTTGAATCACTTCTTGAGTAGCGTTTGGATCTTTTAGTTCGTCTATAAAATCAGACTTTTGCACACGTACGGCTTTTTCTTTTGGTTCCTGCTTGAGGGTTGTTTTTTCAGATGGCTTTGAAGATAGATTTGGAGATAAATTTTCAGGCTTCTGAATTTCTTCTTTACTTTCTTTTTTCTCTTCTTTCTCTGGAGACTTCTGAGGGGCTTGTCTTTCGCTGTCTACACATCCAATTACCTGCCCCATTTTGACTACATCCCCCTTTTTTACAGATAACTGCACTTCTCCGGATGCCGGGGCATAGAGAACTTGGTTCACCTTATCTGTTTCCAGCTCTATAACCTCTTCATCCACTTTAACGAAAGAGCCGGAAGATTTAAGGATCTCTCCAACTGTTGCTTCTGTAATCGATTCTCCCATCTGAGGAATTGTGATATCATGCTTCATTAACTAACCTAAATTTTTTTTAATAACCCAGATATATACCAGTATTTTGTTTATTTCAATGTTCGTGTAATCTGATGTTATGAAACATCTACTCTATGAAACAGTGCAGCATCCTCTTGCAGAGCCGCTCAACCATTATCAGGGAGCGGACAGCTGCATTTTGGTCATTTTTGGCGCGACAGGTGATCTTACCTCTCGCAAACTCATCCCGGCTCTTTATAACTTATCTAAAGAGGGCTATCTCCCCGTTCACTTTGCCTGTGTCGGCTTTGCCAGACGCCCTAAAGACCATGCTCTTTTTCGCCAAGAGATGCGTTCGGCTGTTGAAAAATTCTCCCGCAATCCTCTTGATGAAAAAACATGGGACCATTTCAGCCAAAGCCTCTACTATCATCAATCCGAATTTCATGAAGAAGAAGGTTATGATTCTCTTAAATTGTTTTTAGAGGAGCTGGATCGCAAGCACGAAACTAAGGGCAACCGCCTCTACTATCTCTCCACGCAACCCAGCTACTTTCCCTTAATCTGTGATCAGCTTAGTCGTCATGCTTTAATTTACCCGGAAGATGACGATTTGGACCGTTTCTCTCGCGTCATCATCGAAAAACCTTTTGGACACAGCTATCTATCTTCTTTTCAACTCCATACCCAACTTAGCCAATCATTAAATGAAAATCAGATCTACCGCATAGACCACTGGCTAGGAAAGGAAACTGTTCAAAACCTTATGGTTCTGCGTTTTACCAACCCCATTTTTGAAGCTCTATGGAACCAGCAGCATATTGACCATGTCCAAATTACTGTTGCAGAAGATATTGGAATTGGCACGAGGGGAAATTTATTTGAAGAATCGGGGATGCTACGCGATGTGGTGCAAAATCATATGATGCAGCTTCTTAGCCTTGTCGCTATGGAGCCACCCGGAGCGCTTACTCCGGACTCAATTCGCGATGAAAAGGTCAAGGTATTGCAATCGTTGCGCCCTATGACTCAAAAAGCACTAGGCAGCGATCTTGTACGTGGACAGTACAAAAGAGGGTGGATTCAAGAGAAAGAGGTTATAGGCTACCGGCAAGAAAACAATGTCTCCCCTGATTCTAAAGTAGAAACATATTGTGCTTTTAAATGTTTTATCGATAACTGGCGCTGGTCCGGGGTTCCCTTTTATTTACGAGCTGGAAAAAGGCTATCCAAAAAAGTAACAGAAATTGCCATCACCTTCAAAGCTGCCCCTACTTTCCTTTTTAAAAAACCGATAGAAAACAATGTTTTAGTCATCCGCATCCAACCCGATGAGGGCATTTCTTTAAAAATAGATTGCAAGCTTCCCGGTTTTACAGCCCCTATCCATCCAGTGCTCATGGATTTTCGCTACAATCAACAATTCAACGCCTCTGCCCCTGAAGCTTATGAGCTTCTTATTTTAAATGCTATGTCGGGGGATAATACCCTTTTTGCAAGAATAGACGAGGTGCTCTATTCGTGGAAATTTTTTGACCCGATTTTAAATTTTTGGGCTTTTGGGGGAAACCCGCTATCATATCCTTGTGGAAGTTGGGGACCCGAAGAAGCAGATAAAATCATGAGCCAAGATAATCGCAACTGGCGTTTACTTTAATCAAGCAACCTTAATAAAGTGTAAAAAATGAAAGAACATAGCTTACTTAACCTTGTTGTCTACTTACATGATAGCCACTGTATTCCCTATTACACAAAGCTCATTCAATCTATAAAGGAAAAATTTTCTTGCCATACGATCTGTATTGTACCGGAAGGCTTCCAAGAACCAAAACTAGATAATTGCAAAATCATTGAAGTCAAAGCTGCAAATAGCGATCATTTACATTTAACTCTTTTTAGCTATCTTTTACCAGATATCCCCATTTATCTCTTATGGGGGCAGGATTTATTGGATGAAAATAGCATCCTCACCAAATTGCAGCATTTCAGCCACCGCCTTATTTTTGATTCAGACACATCTGTTGATCTTATCTCGTTGTCTAATTATTTAAAGTCGATCACTCAGGAGCATTCTATTGAAATCATCGATCTCAATTGGCTGCGCATCAGCGGCTGGAGAGAGGTTCTTTTAAAAGTCTTTGATACATCTGTAAAAGTTGACCAACTGAAAAAAAGCAAAAAAATAACTATTTATT
>CALBHK010000329.1 GCA_937894565.1 uncultured Chlamydiae bacterium | reverse complement strand
TGCATATCGCGATTTATTTGAACACGACATCTCTAATATTGCAGTGAAAATGCCTTTTTAACAATATCTAAACACATCTAAGCAGCCGATAAATACTCAATTAAAAGTCCTATCCATGACATTTCTGGGGAAATTTTATCATCTTCAGTCCCTATAACCTCATCAAGCCCCTTGTTATTTTCACGGAAGGACTCTAAAACATACTTCCTAGAAATTAAATTATCTTTCCACAATATCTTACGAACAGCTTTTAGTAAATCTGAGAATGTTGCGTCTTGTTTCTCATACCAAGCAGTCTGTGCTACTTCAATTGGGTTTTCTTCTTGCAGGCGATTAGCAATCAAACACACAATGGTATAAAGACCCATCAAAATCGGGGTAGTACGAGCAATGGCCTTGTCAGACCACTGTCTCTGTGTTTCCACTCCAAGGTGCTCACGAACTTCTTCAAAAGTGACCTCAAGATTCCATCTCTGGATATACAACCCTATAATTTTCTCTGGAGAAATATTGAAATCCGTACTCATTAGAGGCAACGGATCTAATTCGCCTTCAGGATTTATTACCAACACCCATCTTATAGGTACAGGATGAAAGCCATCTACTCCCCACAGACTTGTATTCGAGACGTACTTTAGTTTCTTTTTTTTCTTTCCATATCCTTCGATCATAACCTCTTGCCAATCAAGATCCGGCATTTCAATCATTTCTCTAAAACTACAGAGCTTTGCCCCTTTTGTCTTCTTTCTGCCTCGTTTACTGGCGTCGTCTAAAGGTGAAAAATCGTATAAACGCGCATTCATTTTCAACCTGGTAATCAGGCAAATTTTAAGCTTTAAACATCTCCACGCTAATGCACCACAAGCAAAACCTCCGTCACCAATAAGAATAATTGGTGTATTTTTCAACCAACGCACAACTTGCATGATCATTTGAATTGTCCACTGCAAGGTAGTTTTATGTCGTTTTTTTGCAATTTTGTCGCTTTTTGCAGAAGGCTCTAAAACAGTCATGAATGGTAAAGCAAAATACCGCTCAGAAAACGGAAAACGCCATGATATCGCTAATGTAAGCCACTTCAATCCAGAGCTTTTAACTACTACTTTCTTGGAAGAACGTACCGCATCACGATAATAACCTTTAGCTTTAATCTTGGGGCCTTTTCTTCTTTCAAGTGTTTCGTCGATAAAAAATACAAGGGGTCCTCCAATTCCTGTTACACTCACAATTAAATTTAGGAGAATTCGAGCCGCAGATAATTGAGACCATTCTACCCTATTGAGTACATGATGAAATTTTGCAAAGCTGCTCTCTTGACTCAATCCCATGACCCTGAGAGCAGCGCATACGGTTCTTTTACCGCGACAGAGAAGCGTCCCTATGAGTAATGTGAGTGCATTATTCCAAACAGGTCGAGAAAAAAGTATTGCAAATGGTGCAATAACTGATAGAATAGCTGGTGATAGGGATGGCATGATGTCCTTTCAAGGTTCTCAGAAAACTTAGTTTGAGACAAACATCCATTCCTATC
>CALBHK010000328.1 GCA_937894565.1 uncultured Chlamydiae bacterium | reverse complement strand
AACAGCTATGTACTGCGATGTTTAGTAAGATGACGGACTCATAACCCGTTGGTCCGCAGGTTCTGCGTCCAGGTTGCCCCACATTTTAAAAACACATTCACAGCTGAAAGTTGATGATAAAGATCAAGACTTTTGATACACTCCCTCACTTAGAAACGAAGAAAAGTTCAGTCTGAATCATGTCTTATATTGCCATCTATTGTTGTGAGAGTCCTCTCAAGAAGCTCTGTGGTTAATTTTTTTATTTCATGCACTTCTTCATCAGACGCTTGAGTATTACCATCATGGTGTACAGGTACAAAAAGGATTCCTGCTTGTTTGTTAAGCTTGCCTTGATGATGTTTTGGATTCAATTCTTCGCGCTTTAACACACCAGGAAAAGAAGAAGTAAAGCATAGATTTGGAGATTGAAAAACAATAGATCAAAATGGCAACTCCATCTATAATTTCGATTTTCAAAGGATACTTATGAGTGAATATCAAACCAAAGACGGTGGACAACAGGTTGAAGCCAAGTTAAAAAATATGACGTCTCTAAGGAATGATTTAGAACAAAACAAACAAAAACGGGTGATTCTTTACACCGCTGCGGATGGGAAAGTAACTGTAGACGTATTTTTTGCACAAGAGAATTTCTGGTTAACTCAAAAGACTATGGCTGAGTTGTTTGGAGTGAAAACACCTGCAATCTCTAGACATCTCAAAAATATTTATTCTAGTGAGGAACTGAATCAAGAAGCAACTATTTCCAAAATGGAAACAGTTCAAATCGAAGGTCAACGTGAAATCACCCGTGAGCTAGAGATTTATAACTTGGATGCAGTGATCGCAGTAGGCTATCGTGTTAATTCGATCAAAGCTACGCATTTTAGAATATGGGCCACTAATACTTTACGTGAATTCATTGTTAAAGGATTTGTACTCAACGATCAAATGCTCAAAAATGGACGCGCTTTTGGGAAAGATTATTTTGATGAATTACTTGAAAAAATTAGGGAGATCCGCGCTAGCGAACGCAGAGCTTATCAGAAAATTACAGATGTGTTCGAACAATGCAGTAGCGATTATCGAACTAACAGCGAGGAAACTAAAGCTTTTTACCAAATCGTTCAAAATCAGCTTCATTTCGCCACCACTGGCAAAACTGCAGCCGAGATTGTCTATCAGCGAGCAAATAGTGAAAAAACCTTTATGGGATTAACGACCTGGAAAAACTCTCCACTAGGAAAAATTCTAAAAAGTGACGTCATAGTCGCAAAAAACTATTTGAATCAAGAAGAGGTTTCCAAACTAAATCGCCTGGTAAGTATGTTTATTGATTTTGCCGAACTACGAGCATTGAATCAACAAGTAATGACGATGAGGGATTGGCTGAAACAAGTGGAAAAGTTCCTTAACTTTACCGATCAGCAAATTTTGCGAAATGCCGGAAAAATTTCTCATGATATGGCTATTGCAAAAGCTGGTGAGGAATACGAAAAATATAGAATATACCAAAACCGTGAATATCTATCTGATTTTGACCGCGCATTCGTCAAGTATCTGAAAGGGGGTAGTCAACTACTCCCGCCTAAAGGCGGAAGCTTGTAACTAACGGCCTAAAGGCCGT
>CALBHK010000327.1 GCA_937894565.1 uncultured Chlamydiae bacterium | reverse complement strand
TCCTTTGCGAGTGCGACAAGAAGGGCGTCGGCATATCGAACCGATGATTCGGCAACACGCGCGAAAGCGTCTTCCGGAGAAAGAGCGCGAAACGCGGCACCGACGGCGTCCGTGTCAGCGATAATTTCTTGCAGTGCCATCGCTGCGAAGTATTCGCGCTTAGATAAACCAGACCCAAATGAGTCGGGAGGAGCAAAGGATCTTGGCTCAGATGGAAAGGCAGGCTTATTTGCATTGCTCATTATTCAACACCTTCATAGCTTTTAAGATAACAAGTCTTGGTGCAATACCGATCATGGTTCTCGTCAGTCACATGTGTTGTATACGCGTCGTCGACATAGATCTTCTCACCGCACATGCGACACCAGTCGGATTCACCGACATATGGCGAGATCTTTGGTTCGTGTTTGAGCGACAGGTAGTACATGACCTTAAGCCGCCTTTTTAGTTTGGGACTCTACTGCGAGAGCACGCATTGCTATGAGGCGGTAGGTTGTAAGATTCTGAAGGGCATTCAGCTGTTCAAAGAAACTAATTTCTTTGCGCCAGAAGGCTTCAAGGATCTCTTGTTCCTTTTCACGAATCCAATCTTCCAGCATTATTTTCTTTAGAGTATTCATCACACACCTCCATCAGGATAAGGCTCTGCCCTTCGATTCAGTCGTAATTGACTAATCTAATTGCCTCGGTTAAGAGGCGGCGTTACACTTTTACTAACCAGCGACTGCTGTCACCCGCTCACGTTCCTCTTTGAATTTTTCTAGAGCACGTCGGGTACTTGGGTTTACGTCCTTCCCTTCAAGGAAGCGGTAAATGGTCGTAGGATGGATATCTGTGCCTCTATTGACATCGATGACTGAAATCCCGTTGTTTTCCATCCATTCTTTGTACGTCACTGCATTCATACCCATAAGAATAAGCTATAACTCAATCAAATGCAAGATTAAATTAGTCTTCAACCTAATCAAAGGACTTAATGGATAAGTCCTCAAAATTATTTAAAGAAAGAGTTGAAGCTAGATTGAACGAACTCGGGTGGGATCAAAAAACCCTAGCCAAAAAACTAGGAGTAAAGCCTCCTAGTGTGAGTCAAGCGTTAGTGGGAAACCCCGGCATTGAAACGATTTTTAAATACGCTGAAGCGCTGGATTGTCAGCCGTGGGAATTAATCAAGTCCGACGATTCTACAAATTCCGAGGCAAAAGTTGTAGAAAATCCCGAGTTACTCAATCGGATCCTCGCTGTTTGGGGGACTTTTAATAAGAATCAACGTAGGCTTTTGGCGGAAAACGCTGAGGCTTTCGCCGCCAGAATTAACCCTGCTAGTCAGAGTACTAATCCTGTCAGCAAGCATAAGAAGGCCGGCACTTAAGCCCATAGCCTCGTTTTTTATCTCAGCGAGTTCTTCCGCGAACTCTAACATCCCAACAATCTCATAATAATTCTTAACGCACCGAATAATGTGTATTAAGCATATCTGTCAACGGTATAAATTAGAAAAGTCTAATTGATGCCTTCTTCTGAATACCACCCTCAAGAGAGAGAATGGTCGACTCAATGATGAAAAAATCTATGGATGTCGAAGAAAAAGCTAAGTCTTCGGGAGAAAACACCTGCACAAATTGCGTATCTGAAAAAGCTGGGCGCACATATAAAGAAGATAAGAGTTTCCAAAGGGTACTCACAGGACCGTCTTTATTTGGAGGCTGGTTTTTCTCGCGGCAATATGACTCGAATAGAACGCGGTGACGTTGATCCTCAAGCGTGGACTCTGAAGCGCATCGCTGACACCATTGGGGTACCCGTTAAAAAACTTTTCGACTTCGATTAGCCTGTGTCGTCATGACGCACTTTATTATTTATGCAATAGTGCGATAATAGAAGCATGAGATACATGTTGCTGATAGCGTCAGTTTTATTTTTACCTAGTTGTGCCCATCAGACACCATACGAACACTGCTCGGATCCAGGGAATGTTTCACGATATCGCGATTACGACGAGTGTGTTGCTGAATACAGAATAGAGCGCTCCAGAAAGCAAGCCGCCCTTCAAGAATTGAATAATGGATTTAAATCAAAATCGCAGCATTGTACTACCAAAAAAATAGCAGGCACTTTTCACACAGATTGTAATTAAAGCCCCATACCTGGTCCATTTGAGGGGCTCAGCTGCTATTTTAAGCTCAAATCACTTGGGATCGGGCGGCATCCTCCAAGGGAAACCCCTCACACCTCAGGCCTGGTCTTGCTGTCTTTGCCCCGTTTTCTCTTGTAAGCCCTGTTATAAGTCCTGAAACACTGTCACGCCTACGCTCCGCGTAGGCCGGAAGACAAGAGAGGGCTTCGCCCTAGCAAATAAAGAATTTTTGCTAGAGAAAATGCTCCGTATACGGTGGGTAGTTCCGATGGTGAGAGGCTTTAACTCC
>CALBHK010000326.1 GCA_937894565.1 uncultured Chlamydiae bacterium | reverse complement strand
GAGATAACGTGATGTGACTGGAGTTCAGACGTGTGCTCTTCCGATCTGTAATTTTCCTGTTAAATTAATATGTAAAAAACCTGGTACAGTTGAAATAAATATTCCTATGGTCAAAGACAGTATTGCTCTTAGAACTACCTGTTGCCAGTTTGTGGGGCTTGGAATAAATAAAGAAATTATAACTATGAGTGCTAGCCCAATACTTCCAATAATAAGTGATAAACGATCCGACATACTTAAATTAAACTCGCTTTTTGCAGCTTTAGTATCAAAGCCATTTGTACTTAAATCTAAATCTTTAAATTTTTGTCGTAGCCCAGCAACTCCTTTTTTTGAATACTTTACGGTTACCCTTTGAGTGTTAGTCAGAGCTTTTTCAGATATAGCATTATTAAGGTCTATACTAGTGATAAGTTGACAAAAACAACTAAACATGCGAAAAGACATTTTTGGTTAACCGATGTTTGCACATGCCACGGATTGTTACCGTCCCACTCAGCTTAGAACAGCGTGCACAACTAATTCTCCTGACCAAGCATGCAGCACATTGGCGTGAAAGACAACGTGCCCAAACCATTCTCTGGCTTTCCGAAGGTAAAACTGTTGCCGAAGTTGCTGCGTTACAAGAGCGTATCCCAGAAACCATAAGGCTACAACGCCGACATTGGGAGCTACATCAGTTTGAATCGATTCAAGAAGGTCATCGCTCAGGCCGTCCCAATACACTGACCTCAAACTATCAGGCTCAAATCTTAGAGTGGGTCAACACAAGCCCACTCAATGCAGAACAAATCCGAGTCAAACTGCATGAAAAACACGGTGTATCCGTGTCTGTTGAAACTCTTCGCAAGTTTTTGCGAGATTCAGGCATGGTCTTCAAACGCACCCGCCACAGCTTGAAAAAAAAGAGACCCGACCGCATTTGGACAAGCGCAACAGCAGATTGAAGCATTACGTGAGCAAGCGGCACGTGGTGAAATTGTATTGGGCTATGTGGACGAAACAGGATTTTCGGCTACGCCAGATAATCGTTATGCATGGACAAAGATAGGCGATGTTCATGCGGTTGATGCTGTAAGACTAAAGCGAGTTAATGTGATGGGTTGTCTGCTGTCAACGGGTCATCTGATCACCAGTTGCCTACAGGAGTCCGTTAACAGTCGCTGGTTTTATGCCTATTTGATGGGTGTAGCAGCACAGGTGAAACGCAGCTATCAAGTTCCTTTGGTGTTGATTGTTGACAATGCCTCGATTCATCGCAGCAAACAGATGGTAGATTGGCGCAAGCTTCTTGTACAAGAGTATTCAACGACTTTGTATTTTCTACCTGCGTATAGTCCTGAGCTGAATAGAATTGAGATGGTTTGGAAGCAGATGAAGTATAACTGGCGGGATTTTAAGGTGATGAAGGCAGATCAAATAGAGCGTTGGGTTGGGCAGATTTCAAAGGGTTTTGGTAATGAATACATGTTTACTTTTTAGTTGATACTTATTGGAAAAAATAAATAATTTCAACTACCGCTAACATGGTATTGCCAAAACGGGACTAAAGTGCAAATTTTTTTATTGGCTAATACTGTTTTTGTATCTTTCTTAAAGTACTGACTAATAATTTGAAATTTAATTTCA
>CALBHK010000325.1 GCA_937894565.1 uncultured Chlamydiae bacterium | reverse complement strand
CCCCAAAACCCCAAAACCCCAAAACCCCAAAACCCCAAAACCCCGAAGTGTTGAAGTTATAATAATTATTGCAAATGAACACTTTAGGAGCATTTGTGTCGGAAATTCAAAGATGAGTAAGGTATAATCTGGGAAGAGGTTTGGTAGAAGGAGGATTGGGATTAGATCGATCTGGGTCTCGTATGACGTATGACATTGCTTTTCTCTAAAACTTGTCTTGACATAGGCAAATGATGCCAATTTTAGGAGGTCGACCCCATGCAGAAGGTGCATGGATTGCTCCAAATGCAACTTTGGTAGGTGATGTGAACGTATCAAAGTGGGCAAAAGTTTGATACAATGCAGTTTTGTGAGGAGAAATGGGTCCAATTTGAGTCGGGCACTTTTCATCTATAGGGCAAGGAACAACTTTGAATGCTAATGTTTCTTAGCCAGTCGGCGTACCTCAATCAGTGACAATAGGCAAGAATGTAACAATTGGCTCAAATGTGACTATCTACTGCTCGATCATCGATGATGATGTCGTGATTGGGGATTACTCTGTTGTCTCAGAAGGATGCATACTTGAACGAGGATGCTAGCTATTGCCAAACTCGATTGTTCCTCACGGAAGGCTTATCCCTGCAGGCTAACTTTGGGGAGGAAATCCAGTCACTTTCCAGTGAAATTTGACTGAAGAAGAAAAAAGTTGGCTCAACTCTAAAGATTTAAAATCTAAAAACATTCAAGTTTTGACTGAACTTGCAGCTAAATTAAAAATTGAAAACGCAGCTGGTATGCGCCGCCAAGATATGGTTTTTGAAATCTTAAAACGCGCAGCAAAATTAGGTGATATTTTTGGTTCGGGCGTTTTAGAAATTCTGCCAGATGGCTATGGGTTTTTGCGATCGCCAGACTATAACTATTTACCAGGGCCTGATGATATTTATGTGTCACCGTCGCAAATGCGAAAGTTTGGTTTGAGAACGGGAGACTTTGTTACAGGGACGGTTCGTCCACCTAAAGAGGGCGAGCGTTATTTTGCTTTAATTAAAGTAGACTCATTAAATTATGAATTACCAGAAGCTAGTAAAGATAAAATCTTATTTGATAACTTAACTCCTCTTTACCCACAAAAAATGCTTCGCCTAGAGCACACGCCAAGCGAGATGACGACTCGAATTGTTGATTTGATGTCACCTCTCGGAAAAGGTCAGCGGGCTTTGATTGTTGCGCCACCAAGAACAGGTAAAACTGTTCTTATGCAAAACATTGCAAATGCCATCACAGCATCACGGATGCGTTTTTTAGCAGCACCGGCACTCGAAGGATCTCCCTGAGAGGTGGAATACTTAATACCTGCATACACGATATTGCCTATAACAGCCAGAACTATCACGCTTGCAACTATATTAAATGCCATATTTAAATAGTAGATAATTCGACAGTTTGATGCGTCAAGGTCGCTGCCAATACAGTCAAGCTCAGCGCTTGTTGTATTTGTGGGTGCAGGGCAGTCACTACCGTTACATGTATCTACTGCGCCACCCTGATCATCTCTTTCACTAGCAGTGGCAACATATTGCTCGGTGATTGTTGAACAGTCTTGGGCAGCTTGTGAGGGAAATGAGCCACCAGCACCGGTGATAACATAACAATTTCCAGGACTTGTTCCCTCGATACCACGCGAAGCATTTGCTGGCAGACAGGTCACCCTATTAACGACGCCATCCGCTGTTGAAAAACACAACGCAATACTACAGGCGGGATTGGTTGGTGACGGTGTCGTACCGCCAAACTCCTGACACGTACTAACGATGGT
>CALBHK010000324.1 GCA_937894565.1 uncultured Chlamydiae bacterium | reverse complement strand
TCAAATGCCGCTACCGATCCGCTCCGTTTCTTGACGAGTTTGATCACCATAAATACACCACTCTCCACTTACTGATAAAAAGTATGTTTAGTATACAAAAAAAAATCTCTCAACAAGAATACTGAGTCGTGTTTTTCGGGTAATGAAAATGAATTTGAAGAAGTGTAAAGACGACTGTTCACAAAGCATTATGCGACAGTGCTTTTTGGCGCGTCATAAAAAAATTTTCAATTATTTCTCAAGGGTGAATTTGAGTCCATCGGTAATCCCTAGTACCTCTGCATCACCCGCATTGACCTCAAGTACGTACTGCACATCAGATGGCGCATAAAATACTGTTGGATATGTTGATGGATCAACTCGAGCTGTTACTCCCACAACGTGCAAAGCACTATCAATCCATACGAGATCAAGCGGATAGCGCATATCTTTCATCCAAAATCCCTCAGGGCCTGATGATTCAAAGATAAAAAACTTGCCAGTGTGCATAGGGAGCGATGGTGTGCCTGAAAGCCCTTGTTCACGCTCAGCTTCGGTATCAGCAATACTTACCGATATGGGTGCCTTTGCTCCTCTAAGAACTGCATCTGCATACTTACTATTTAGATTACTTGGTTGAGGTTCTTGGTGCATGTTATTAGTAGAACGCACAAAGAGCACCCCAAAGAGTGCTCCTGTAACCAGTAGTATGAAAATTGCAGTACGAATGCGTGTATCCTTGATAACCATGATATTTGAGCAAAATCAGCTTTATTTTGCCTCGATCTACCAATCATATGCTCTATAGATACACACGATTGGATTTGCGCACGCTAACCCTTGTGCAGGGAGTGAATATTGAGTCATTCACCACAACCTTTTTCGATTTACATCGAATCAACCGTATCAATCTATATACTACCCCGAAGGATACCATATAGACATCTCAATTTGAGTTAATCCACGACCAGCTTCCGCTAGCCGTGCCTTGTTACGACTTATTCCCTGTCACCGATCTTACCGTAGTCCCTCCGTATGGAGAGCCTTCGGGTACTACCGGCTCCCTTGAATTGACGGGCGGTGAGTACAAGACTCGAGAACGTATTCACCGCAGTATAGCTGACCTGCGATTACTAGCGATTCCAGCTTCATGAAGTCGAGTTGCAGACTTCTATCCGAACTAGGGCTATCTTTGAGGGTTGGCTCCGGATCGCTCCATTGCATCCCATTGTAATAACCATTGTATTATGTGTGTGGCCCCAGATATCAAAGGGACATGCTGACCTGGCGTCATCCTCTCCTTCCTCCCAGCCCGAAAACTACATCGGACAGATCCTGAGTGGAATACCATAGTATAAATACTTTGGTATTCCACTCAGGATCCGCAGAGTCCAGGTGCTCTGTGGTGAGATTAAAATATAAATACTTTATTCTCACCACAGAGCACCCGATCACATCATTCGATGGCCATGGTGGTAAAAACAACATATAAATACATTATTTTTACCACCATGAACACCGAAGATATAGTCTTTGGGCTGGGCGGTCTCGCCTGACACTTGTAACAGACGACGAGGGTTGCGCTCGTTAGCCCACTTAAGGGAACAGTTCAAACCACGAGCTGACGACGGCCATGCATCACCTGCTCAGATGTCTTGCGAGGGCCTAGTTTCTTAGGATTTCATCTGAGCTTCAAATCTGGGTAAGGTTCTTCGTTTACCTACGAATTAAACCACATAATCCACCGCTTGTGCGAGTCCCCGTCTATTCCTTTGAGTTTTAATCTTGCGATCGTACTTCCCAGGCGCTTCACTTAACGCGTTAGCTTCGCCTCTCAGAGGGTCGATACTCCGAAAAGCTAGTGAAGATCGTTTAGGGCGTGGACTACTGGGGTATCTAATCCCATTCGCTACCCACGCTTTCATGTTTCAGTGTCAGTAATAGTCCAGTAAGCTGCCTTCGCTTTTGGTGTTCCCCATAATATCAACGGATTTCACCCCTACACTATGAGTTCCGCTTACCCCTACTATACTCTAGTCATGCCGTTTCCAGTGCTGTCTCCAAGTTGAGCTCAGAGGTTAGACACTAGACTAACATAACCACCTACACATCCTTTACGCCCAATAATTCCGGATAACGCTTGGGGCACTCGTATTACCGCTGCTGCTGGCACGAGTTTTGCAGGCCCTTATTCATGAGGTACCGTCAATAAACTTCTTCCCTCATAAAAGATCTTTACATACCGAAGCACTTCATCGATCACGCGGCGTCGCTCCATCAGACTTTCGTCCATTGTGGAAGATTCTCGACTGCAGCCACCCGTAGGTGTATGGGCCGTGTCTCAGTCCCATCGGTGGGGGTCAGGCTCTCACCTCCCCTAGGCGTCATAGCCTTGGTAGTCCATTACACTACCAACTAGCTGATACCCCGCAGGCTGTTTCTCAAGCGATAAATCTTTACCCCGGAGGGTCCATCGCGTATTAGTGCACCTTTCGGTGCATTATTCGCGACTTGAGAGTACATACCTACGTGTTACTACCTCGTCTGCCACTAACCAGCAAACCCGATCCATCGGTCGTCTTGCCTCTTGTATTGCTACTTGAGACTCAACTTCCAAGTTCACGGGACTGGTCCGTTCGACTTGCATGCCTTATCCACGCCGCCAGCGTTCATCCTGAGCTAGGATCAAACTCTATTTAATAGAGTGTGACAAAAGAAAAACAAAAAAATGCACAATTTGTGTAATGTATTTCGAAGCGTCACTCTTAAGAAAAAAAATTAACTAAAGTATTGTTTAAAATTTACCTTAAAACTTCTAAAGCTTTAGTAATAATGGCATCGCTGGTATTTAGCACTTCATAATAACTGGAATTATTGATGATTTGTCTACTTAAAATGGCTTGTAATTTCAATACTACCTCTTGTTTTTCTTTTTCAGAAATACTAGAATATGAAATGCTATCTTTTACCGCCTCTTGTTGTATCCAGCTCCAATTAACATTGTTTACCACAATATTTTTTTGAATAGAAGCTACAGTTTTAGCAGCAACTAAATTTGCTTTTTGCTGTAAATAATAGTTGTAAGCGTATTTATTTAAAGTATTGCCATAATAAAGTTTAGTAGCCAAAGATTTTATTTTTGCAGTATCGTAAGGTACAAAATAGTCTGGCATAATACCACCTCCACCATATACAATATGTCCTTTGG
>CALBHK010000323.1 GCA_937894565.1 uncultured Chlamydiae bacterium | reverse complement strand
GCAAGAGCTTTCAATTTAATCCCAATATGGTCTTTGGAGTGGTATGAGTATATACCGAAGATTTGGTATAAAGAATCAGGATGGGTAAATTACCCATCCTTTTTATTTTTTCAAATCTTCAACGTCTTTCGGCATAAAATCTCTGCATTTGTATTGCTATTTGCTCTTGTGTTGCAAAAACATGCTGGCAACGTGGAAGGCTGTTGAGAAAAAACCTGCCATACCTCTCTCCAATTAAGCGATTATCAAAACAGACGATACAGCCTTTATCACTAGCTTTACGAATGAGCCTGCCAAATCCCTGCTTAAATTGGACAATTGCTTTAGGAACTGCATAATCAAAAAAAGGAGATCCCCCCTCTCTTGAAATAGCTTCACAGCGTGCTTCCACAATGGGCTCTCCAGGCACTTGAAAAGGGAGTTTTATTAAAAAAACACACCTTAAAGCATCACCTGCTACATCCACCCCTTCCCAAAAAGAGTCAGCGCCAAAAAGAACAGCTTTTGGAACTTTACGAAAACTCTCTAAAAGCTTTTGACGTGGCTCATCCCCTTGTTTCATGGGCACTAATCCTTTTTCAATAAGCTCTTTAAAAAGCTTTTCATAGCACTCTTTGAGCATAATATGAGAGGTAAATAAGACAAAAGCACCTCCTTTACAGATTGCAAGAAGAGCTGATAAACGTTCGCACACTACTTGTGTAAAATTCGCCTCTTTAGGAGATGGTAAATCTGTCGGCACTAATAACATTGCCTGCTCAGTGTAATTAAAGGGAGAAATAAAATTTCCCTCTAAAACGGCTCTTTCATTAATAAGAGAAGAAACAATACCAAGTCTTTTACGTATGAAATTAAATCCATCGTGTGAGCGTAAAGTAGCGCTGCATAAAGTCACACTTAAAAAACGGCTAAAAAGAGCCTGCGCCATCTCTTTTGAAATATCCAAACCGGCAATGACAAGGTGAAGATTAAAAAATTCTGTTCCCATTTTTTGTGTTTCAATCCAAAACACTAACCGGTTATCCTCCTCTCCTTTCATAAAATCATCAAGGAGTTGAGCATAACCCTCTAACTTTTTGCGATAGCTCTCTAAATCAAATAAATCGGAACTGTCTCCCATCTTTTCATTACGCTCTTTCTCCTCTTTGATAAGGGTGATCAAACTTTTAATGGAGCGTGCATACTCATAAAAAACTGCCGATAAAGCCTGCGCCTTTACAAAAATGGAATCCCTCCACACATCAGAATCACGATGCAAGGGTAAAATGCGCAATTTATTGCCCTTAAATCTTCTTACAAATTCGCTTAAAGCATCAAAAAATTCCTTAATTTTATCTAATATTTCTCTACGGCAATGCGTGAGAGGCCCATTAAATAAATCCATAAAGACGCGCACTCTCTCTTCATTAGATCTGCCTAAATAATTAAGGATTTTTTCTTTGATTTGGGAAATTTTTCCGCCTGCCATCCCCAAACGCTCCGAAGAAAGCCTTCCCATTAATTTCATGATCTCAATTCTAGACAAACGTTTACCTAAAAACTGCGTTGCGACATCTTCTAAATGGTGCGCCTCATCCAAAATCACATGGTGATAAAGAGGGAGCAGAGCTGCTTCTTCATAATTTTGAGTCTCTCTTCTATGTGCTAAATCAGCGCAAAGAAGATGATGATTAGCAATTAAAAGCTGCGCATCTTCAGCTTGCTTACGGGCTTTGATATAGAAACAATTTTCATAATGAGGGCATTTTTTACCCGAACAACTATCATATTCTGCCTTCACTCTCTCCCAAACATTCACAGAGGGCATGAAGGGAAGTGTGCTTTTTGATCCGTCCACACTTGTTTGACTCCAGCAAGCAATCTCTTCCCAATCAGCGCGCTCTTTATCGGTCATAAAAGCAAGCTCTTCTGAACTATCTTCCAATCTGCGCAGACAGAGATAGTTTCCCATCCCTTTAAGCAATACAACTTTTAAAGAAACACCAAGAGCTTTAAGCAGGTCGGGAATATCTTTTAAAAGAAGCTGTTCTTGTAGATTAATCGTCTTAGTTGCAATCAACGTCTTTTCACCGCTTTGCAAAGCGGCAAAAATAGCAGGGATAAGATAACTTAAACTCTTGCCTGTGCCCGTTCCTGCCTCAATTAAAGCGATCTGCTGGCGGTTATAAGCCTGGCAAATAAGCGTTAACATCTCAAGCTGTCCAGGACGCGCTTCAAAACCCTTAATTGCTTTAGCAACCCGCCCACCATCAACAGATAGGCAAGCAAGTGCCTTCTGCACATCTACAGCTGTATTTTGGTCCATTTTAAGTTTCGAGAGTGCTTTCGCGATCTAAAAAAGCATCCAATTGACTAGCTCTTGTGGGATGACGCATTTTACGCAGCGCTTTAGCTTCGATCTGTCTAATGCGCTCTCGTGTCACTTTAAACTGCTCGCCCACCTGCTCCAATGTTTTGGAATTACCATCTTCAAGGCCAAATCGCTCAGAAAGCACACGGCGTTCTCTATCAGTTAAAGAACTAAGAACCTCATTCATGCGTGCGCGCAAGACAGAACGGCTGGTGACATCTGCAGGGTCATCGACACTCGGATCTTCCAAAAAGTCTCCAAACTGGCTCTCGCCCCCATCCCCCACTTCTGCTTGAAGAGAGATTGGATGCTGAGCAATTTTATAAATTTCGCGCACTTTTTCGGCAGACATGCCTACTTCTTCTGCTAGTTCTTCAGGTGTTGGTTCGCGACCAAGCTCCATCATCAGTTTTTTAGCTCCCCGCAACACTTTATTGATTGTTTCAATCATGTGCACAGGAATACGAATCGTACGCGCTTGATCGGCAATAGCTCTAGTGACTGCCTGTCTGATCCACCAAGTAGCATAAGTGGAAAATTTATAACCCCGGCGGTATTCAAATTTCTCTACTGCCTTCATCAATCCCATATTCCCCTCTTGAATCAAGTCAAGGAAGGAGAGGCCGCGGTTTGTATACTTTTTGGCAATAGAAATAACCAGGCGCAGGTTAGATTCCACCATTTCGCGCTTAGCTTCCAAACTCTTATCCATCCACCTTTGAAGCATGCGGACGTCTTTTTTGAATTCGTCCACGCTTCTGCCGGCTGCCAGCTCTCTTTTACGTAGCTTTCTTTGAGCTGCTTGCAATTTAGCCAGAGCAAAACGGTTTTTTTCTGCTCGAGGGATTAACTCTTGAATGTCTTTTTCCAACTCCAGAAAACGTCCATAGGAGTCCATGATCAATTCGCCCAAATCATCTATGATGTTCTGGCGTAAGTGAAGGCGGCGTAAATAAGCTTGTGTGCGAATACGGGATTTTTCTACTTCATCTTGAATTTTTGCCAGATTCGCTTTACTGATCGTTGGATGTTCAAGCTCCCAAAGCAGAGCTTCTAATTTATCATCGCCGGTACGCAAAAGATCGCAAATTTTTGGCAGCATTTTGGTGAATTCTTGTTTATTTTCGATCTCTTTTTCGGTGATGCACTTATCAAAACGCTCTTTCCCGCTTAAAATAAATCCTGCAATAGAAATAGCCTCTTTAGAAGAATAGCGAAAACGCATGATGATCTTTTCGATCTGCTGCTGAGCTTTCTCGATTCTTTTAGAAATCTCCACTTCTTCTTCACGTGAAAGAAGAGGAACAGAACCCATCTCTTTAAGGTACATGCGTACAGGATCATCCGGAGTCCCCTCTGTTCTTTTAGATTGGGATTCCATCTCCTTTTCTTCTTTTTTGCGCTCTTTTTGGCGGTCCACTTCCGCCTGATTGAGGATTTGAAGATCCATACCGGAAAGATGAATCAAAACGTAATCAATTAATTCTGGTGAATCAAATGACATGGGGAGAATGTCATTAATCTCCTCATAAGTGATATAGCCTTGCTCTTTGGCAATAGCAACAAGCTCTTCGATTTTTTGCTGATGCTGTCCGGAAATATCTTGATGAAGATTACTCATAGTCCCCTAAAATTAAATACCATACTTTTACTTTATACTCGAATTTAATTCAATCGCAAAAAATCTTTACTGATCACAAACTTACGTGTATGGTGAAATTAAAAAAATAACACGATTCTATGCCTCACAATCTTTTGATCGTTGGAATTTTAACCATAGGCCTTGCTTTAGCAACCGGTTTGGCCTATATCATGCAGCGCCTTAAACTTTCCCCTATTTTAGGTTATTTGCTAGCCGGCTATATCATTGGCCCTTATTCACCGGGCTTTGTTGCCGATTCTGAAGTAGCCCAGCAACTTGCCGAGATTGGGATTATTTTGATGCTCTTTGTCGTTGGACTGCATTTTAAACTTAAAGACCTGCTTCGGGTGAAAAGCATTGCCATTCCGGGAGCTGTAGGGCAGACATTGATCACGGCCCTCTTTACCACTTTCATTGTTTATGGCATGGGATGGTCTTTAGACTCAGGCTTAATTATTGGCCTATCTATTGGGGTCGCCAGTACAGTTGTCTTGGTGCGTATTTTAACCGATAATAACATCTTAAATACTCCTCAAGGGCATATTGCAGTAGGATGGCTTGTCGTTGAAGATATTTTTACCGTCATGATTTTGCTTTTGCTGCCCGTGTTTGCAGCTTTTTCAGCTGGGGAGAATTCTTCATGGATGGATGTTGGGAGTTCGGTGATTTTCATCTTAAGCAAATTCTGCGTGTTAGCTCTCTTTATGTTTACATGGGGATATCAAATCATCGACTTTATTTTAATTAAAATAGCCCGTTTGCGCTCTCAGGAGTTATTTACCCTGACCATGCTCTCTTTAGTCTTTTTAATCGCCACAGGCTCATCCGTTATATTTGGGACCTCCATTGCATTAGGAGCTTTTTTGGCCGGCATGGTGATTGGTAAGACTAATGTCAAACATCAAGCAGCTGCCAATGCGTTACCTCTTAAAGATACTTTTGCAGTCATTTTTTTTCTTTCTGTGGGGATGCTCTTCAACCCGATGGTTATTGGAGACCATTTTGGCCTTTTTGCAAGCATCCTTGCCATTATTTTAATCATTAAGCCCCTAATTGCTTATAGCATCACCCTCTCTTTAGGCTACTCCTTAAATATTGCACTCACTTTGGCAGTCTCTTTAGCTCAAATTGGAGAATTTTCCTTTATATTAGCCAGGGAAGCGATCGATGTGCATCTTGTGACGCAAGAGGTCTTTGATCTCTTAGTGGTGTGCGCGCTGATCTCTATTTCTTTAAATCCTATTCTTTTTCAAACAATCGAATTTTTAGAGCCGCTCATTAAAAAAATTTCCTTTTTTAAAAAATCTAAAAGATCTTTAAAAATGCAACAGAAAATAGAAAGTTTCTCTTCAAAATTGATAGTGATTGGTTTTGGCCCTATTGGAAAAGAGGTAGCCAAAATCTTACAGGAAGCGGGTCAATCTCCCATCATTATCGAACAAAATATCGATACAGTTTCAAGTATGGAAAAAAATTATACGATTTTTTTTGGCGATGCAACTGAATCCACTATTCTTAAAGATGCCCACATTGAAGAAGCAACCCATCTGCTCATCACCATTCCCGATACAGAACAAACAATAAAAATTATCCACACCGCCCGCCATTTAAATCCCCACATTCAAATTATAGCACGCGCCCAATACATCATGGACAAACATTTGTTAGAAAAACTCTGCGTCCAATCTATTTGCACAGAAAATGAGGCTTTGGGAGCTTTTTCCTCTCTCACTCGCCAATTATTTGCAGCTCCTCAATCATAAATCCTTAATCTCTCGCATTCCCTCTTCAATTCCATGAATTTCGAACTCTGCGATTAAAAAGGGGGAATAGTAGGGGGGTGTATGATACATTTTAAACCCCCATTCCGGATAAATAAATAAGAGACCTTTTTCTCCCACCTTTCTTCCCACAAGAGCGATCCGAAATCCTTTAATAGCTCGACGCAAATCTAAAGTCCCATCTTCTTTTTGAGCCTCAATAAGATGATGGTCCACCGTTAATAATTGATAAGAGATTTTGATGATCTGATCTTGTTTGACCACTTCCCCTGTTCCTGAGGTGAGTTGTTTATAGTAGAGCCGATCTTTAACTAAACAAATGGTTTGAGGATCGTTTTGGCTCATGATGGTTTGAAATTGGGCTTGAGCAGTTGCTTCTTCGTGCTTATTGATATTGTCAAAAATTGTGGCATGCAGACGCTGGCCCGCTTTATAAAATGCGGGCACTAGAGCAACTGACTGTAGTTGATTTAATTCTCTGACAACCGCATCAAAATCCGCATGTGGATAAAATTTATAAAAACTCCAGGCTTTAAATCCTCTCCAAAAAAAATCATCTTCTGATGCATAAAAATCTATAGTTCGCCATGGAAAGGGGGCCAGATAATGAGCATCCGACCTGTTTTGCGCAGCTTGCATCCCCTCAATAAATTTATCCATGTTTTTTAATTTGTCAAAAGGAAAGTCGAATTCATAATGGGTAAAAAGACATTTTGCAACTAAGTTTGGCATATTAATGGAAGCGAAAATATCTTCTTGAGGAGTGTTTTCAACCTGTATGCGCATTTTTTTACCATAAAACTGACTCAAAACTGCTTCAAGGTAGTCGGGTTGATTCAACACTTTTAGAAGTTTTAATTGCGTCTCTTCATATCGGCTAACTAAATCCATATTGTATGAAGAATCGGACACAACTCCAAATGTGATTTGGGGAGCGTATTTTTCAAGAGCAACTGATGCGAAATGAGTTTGCTTTTCAAGAGTTTGCACCTCTTCTTCCAAAGAAGTAAAACCTATACTCGGCTTAAAGAGATGGCTCTTAAAAGGAGGAGCAAAATCTTGCTGACTTTTTGCAAAAGGTAAATGATTAGAGACAGAAAATCTATTTTTTTTCTCTCTAAAAAGAGCATCGCGCATATTTTCAGTGCGGGAGACCACCAGTGCATTTTCCATCCCAAAACCAAGTAATAAACCAATCAAAACATTATCATGTTTTAAAATTGAAAGAAAATCTTCCTGACCTTGCACCAGTTCATTTAATAATTGCTCTGCAGTCAGTTGAGAGCCTAGGTGGTAACGAAAAAAAACAGCATGCTCTTCAAACACTCTCTTAAAAGCTTCTTTATTAATCACTAAGAGCCCTGTATCCAACCCCTCAGGATCGCGCTGTTTACTCACAAGCAAAAATTGAGGGGATTCGCAAGAGAGTCCTAATTTTTTCCATACCCGCATACCCTCACTCACTGAAGAACAAAAGTGATGTCCTACTGAAAAGAGCCCCCCATTATATGCTGTAGTATAATGCTCAGTACATATAGGTTTATCCCCATACAAAACATAACCGCCTTGCGATTCAAAAAAAAGAGCATAAACGAAT
>CALBHK010000322.1 GCA_937894565.1 uncultured Chlamydiae bacterium | reverse complement strand
GCGGGTTAAATCCGAATAGGCCCTGTTCATTGGCCAGGCCTTCGTCGGTGATGATATCTCCTTTTTTGTCAATCCAAAGCCCTTTTTGCCGCAAACGCGGAACGATCACGTCCTTAACCCCTTCCTCGGGTGAGTCTTTTGTTTCGTCAAGGTCAGCGTGGGCGAATTCCTGCCCGGCAATCGCATCGTAGTTCTCAAGTGAGCCCAGGAAAATCAGCTTACCGTTGGAGAAAGAGATGGTGTGATCGTATTTTTCAAGCCGCTCGCCGTAAATCTTAAACTCTGGCGGCGGCATTTTGTTTACCACGTAATCCACGTCCCGTTTGATTCCGAGCTTGCCCCAGAAGTTAAAAACCCCTACCAGCGTAGATTTGCTAAGCTGTTGGTATGTGTTTGCCCCTATAAATCCACGAACGTGTGGATATTTTATCGCGTAAAGTGCGTTGCGTGCGCCGATAATAAATGTTTTTCCGCTCCCGAATCCGGCCAGGAAAAGAGAAATTTGGGCCGTTGAGTTGATCATCTCGAGTTGAGGGTTCGAGAAAATAAGCCTAACCTGCTTTTGAAGTGACTTTTTTTCCAAATATGACTCAAGGGAGCTCAATGATAAATTTTGGTTTAAAGAGTTTCATCAGCTTTTTTATGGCTGATTTCGAGTTTAGATTTGAGGTATAGAAGCATCCTGGCTTTACGTCCACCTCTTTGTTGCTTGGGCTGTTTGTTGCCATGTTAAAGGGGACATCCCGGAACTTGGCTTTTGTGATTGTGCACTTGGCCTTGTCGTATTCGAAAAGGGTGTGGCCGTTATGTGGCAGTATCTTTTCGATAAGCTGTTTCTTTTTTTTAACGTTTACCTGCTTAACGTATTCAATTGGCTCGCTTGTCTTTGTCGCTAGTTCCTTCATAGTCGTTTATTTGGTTGAATGCGTAACAGATATATCCCACGGCTACGAGAAAGAAGCCGGCGGCGATTGAGAGTCCAATGATTACAGTTTCCATGATATTTGGTATTGGTGTAAAATGAAAAAACAGCTGCGCCTTTGGTTGGAGCAGCTGTTAATTGTTACGCCAAGCTATAACTATCAGCGCGCAGCTGAGCGAAGAACGCATACATCCAAGCCTTGGCGCTGAATGCAATTGTGCGAACCTTGCTCTTTACGAATGTCATCGGGCCTTTCACTGTTTCCTTTTCGGGAACCAGGCAGAATTTTACGGCTGCGACGAATCGTAGAAACGCGGTGATGATCATGCCCAGGATCTGGTTGATCAAACTGGTTTTCATGTTACATCGGTTTACGTGTTAGGCTACTTTAAGGCTTTGCCATTCCTGGTACAAATGTGTCAACCAACTCTGTGGCGTCGAACCACCCCTCCGGTCAATGAGTGAGCAAAAAAACCTGGGCACGGGTGCCCGGGTAAAAGCACAGCCTTAAAGCGGCCAACTCCGGCGAAAACCTACCCCTTCACTATCGGCTGGTTGATTTTTAGTTGTTTTAGCCAGGCGATTAGGCAGCTGGCTTTGAGTTCATGTTTATTCATTTCAGTTTGGCTTTGAGAAAGTTCAGTACAATGGGATAGCTGCTGTCAAAATCGATTCTTAACCTGAGTTTGTTGTGAAAGTTGTAAAAGGCGAAGGCGGCTAACCAAACTGGCTCAATTGACATGGCAACGGATCCTCGCTGGATGCTTTGTTCCATTTCTGGTATCATGTGAGGCAGTATTGTTACGGACGCGAATTTTTTAGCCATTTTTTCCGGATATGACGAAGGTTATGTGTTCAAGTACGCTTGGCGGCAGTTTATGTTTTACCTCAACCTTTTCTTTGAAGTGGCGGCTGAGTTTGTTTTTGAGGAAATTGAAGGCGGCTTGTGTATCGGCTGCCACATGCTTTGATACGGTTTTGACCAGGACCATCTCCATTTTACCGGTTTTCTCGTTTTTCTGTAGTTCATGAGTTTCTTCCACGAAGTCGTAACCGATGGCGCGTTTTGTGAAAGCCTGCAGCACGTCTGCTGGCGTTATGTTCATGTAGAACTTAACGCTTTCCCGGAATTCTGGGTTATTGGCTTTGAGTTCGTAGTATTGGGATTCAGAGATTCCGAGTGCTTTTGCCAGGGCGTTATGACCGAGACCTTTTGGCATTTTGTAGAGGATTTTCATACGAAGATCATCCACGTCGGTTTTGCCGCGGCCTCTTGGGTTACCCGTTCTTCTGCTGGTATCAGGCTTCCTTGGTTTTTTCATCTTCGGTTATGTCCTTTCGGATTCTGAGGTGGGTTTGTAGAATTGTTCTGAGCGGCAGTTCATCTTCGGTGATTCGGAAATAGTGCATAAAAGCTCTTCCGCATTCGTCGTAAGAGAGGCCCGGGATTAGTTGTTTTTGGGCTTCAATGAAGACGAACAGGGAGATGTCGAAAAGGTTTCTTCGAAACAAAGGGGGAAAGTTGTTTGTTGTGAATTTGTTTTTCGGCACATACAAAATTGAGCTGCCGAAAATGTGTTTCCAAAAAACTTATACATGTTCGCATACATTCGTATATGCGAATAAATAATCGTTTTACTATTTAACTAATTTTCACGAAAAACCAGTTGGTTTAAACTCAGCTACAGTTAACGCTGTTCAACATGTGTTGACACGTGTTAATTTTGTTAAACAAATTCAACTGATATAGATAATGATATAGATAATGATATAGATATATAAATTAAAAATTTATATATAAAATTCAATTTAAAAAGAAATCAGGAATTGTATGAAGGTAAATTATTCCGCCGTGGTGGAGAAGTAAGTTTTGCAAGTGCAGTTGGCCAGGAACATTTCGATGTACTTTACCGGGTTAACCCCGTCCGCTTTTTGGAAAACGATCTGAATCCTGTTTTTTAAAATTGCTGTTTTGTCATTTCCATACAAGTCTACTCCTGGATGATAACTAACTTCCACAAAATCTCCTGTTTTAAACCTAGCTTCAAGTTGTGAATAGGTTTTACCATTTATGTTGATCACTAATGTATCGTGAAAACCGCTTTGAGTTTTATCGTAAATACCGATTTTGTAACTGTAAACAGCCTTACTTGGCTCCTCTTCTGCTGGCGTCTGGTTCTTCTTTTTGCAAGAAGCCAGCGCGATGATGATTGATAAAAATAAGATGGGTTTCATTTTTTCTTTCTGCGTAAAAGGTAATGATATACGTTTTGTGTCCCTGTCGAAAAAGCATATGCCTGAACAAATTCATATCCGTGTTTGCACATAAAATTCAGTGCATCAACCATCGAGTTGAACACTATTGCATTATCATTCTGATCGGTGAGACGAGTATCGTAACCGGTAAATAAATTATCGTATTGTCCAAAGTCAAGTTGAATTATAAGCTGTGTAGATAAAAATTTACCAACCCCCATTATCTGGACGTATTCAGCATTTAAACTGCTGATGTAAACCCCGTTTATCATTGGTTTTACATCAACTGAATCAGCCATCGAAGCCTTAGCTGTCAGTTGACTTCTCTTCCCTGCCTGACTAATCTGCTTTATGGCCGATATCGAAATGAATGTATTTGTTCCCTTCTTATTGTCGTGAAACACATTGACGTTATTAATCATCGTTATTTTGCATGGAATGGCTTCACCTTTGTTGGTAAATATGGTATCGACTAGTTGAGGAAACATGGCTGCCGGTAAAAACAGTATTGTCAAAATAAATCTCATCAGATAATGTTTTTTGCGATTTTACCTTTAACGATGTACAAATGTAGTACTTTTTTGACCGGTACCTCAAAAGCCTCAAACTTCAAATTCTCAGATTCCAAGGACCAGTGCAGCCGATCAGATCCTTTTTTAATGTATTTAAGAAACCGTTGCTCCTTTGTTACCACAACGTAAGCCTCTCCAAAGGCCACTACTTCAAAGTCCTCAATCTTTTTTAGCGCCACCAGGTCCCCGGAGCAGTATTTCGGATACATGGAGTTGCCAGAAATTGATATGAACATGTCGCAATCCGAAAACGCCGGCACGGAAATATGCTGTTTTACATTTTCCGATCCGTCCTGCGAAAAAATTGTCACGTTTCCGGCCGTGGCGTCAATATCGTAAAGCGGAACCGGCTTTCCGTCAACAGAAGTAGACAATTGTATTCCTTTTTTTATTTCGGTATCCTTTATTAATTTTTGCTCTATCGGATGCGGAACGGTATGAATTTCGAATAACTGATAGAGGCGAGCTCTTGATATTCCCAGCTTAGCAGCAAATGCATCGCCAGTAATACCAGAAATGTTGAAAATGGTCTTTAGTTCGTTACCTGTCATGATACGGGTTTAATTGTTGATAACTTCTTGACAAAGGTAGATATTTTTCCTTGACAAACTATACATTTGTATATACATTTGTAATCGTAATTATTTACACAAATATAAGAAAATCGTAAAAAATGATAGTTCACGGGAAAATCAGAAGAAGCTGGAAGATTTTGCAAGAGCACGGAGACATCGAGAAAATTGTAGAATTTTCTCAAACACCAGAAGACCCAGAAGGGGTAACAAGACTGACCATCAGCACGGCTTTAAGAACCGGAAGAATGAGCGAAAAAACGTTCGAGGTAATCCAAAAATTTTACAGAGCAAAAAGTCGCCAGAATGACGAGTTTGTAAAAAACAACGTGATTCCAGTTGAAAACGACATAAACTAATGGACCTAACCCAAGCCATACACGAAAACAATGCCCTGATGCGCCAAATGATTGCTGAGCTGCAAAGCATCCGCGAGAGTCTATCGGCCCCACAGGTTGATACCTGCACCGCCCAAAACGCATGCAAGATCATTGGCGTGGCCAACAGCCGGTACCTCAGGTATTTTGTTGAGAATGGTATCCTAACGAGGCGCCAAGGGGTTAAAGGCTTCCTGTACTTCAAAAACGAGTGCCAGGCGCTGGCCCAAAAAATAAAGGAAAACCCGGCTTTGTTGCCAAAAGCAAGAGAATTGTATGCCAAAAGCTAAAATACGCGATTTAAAACAGGCTCAAGGTTTCGTGATCGAAAACCGTGGGGAAGTTCAGGCCATGTTCTACTACGAGCCGGGGCAGAAAACCAAGATGCTGCGTGCCGTTAAACAGTTCAAAAAATCCATCGAGAAATGATATTGATCACCGGTGACATACAAATCGAGTACGGCTGCACTAAGGCCGGGCAGTTTTACGAGGCGAAGACGCTTTGCCAGGGAGTAAGATCCATCAAAACAACGCCAAACGCCGCCAACTTCTTGAAGTGGATAACTGACGCCATCGTGAAGGAGGAAGTTGAGACACTGCAGCGCAACATTCTTCTCGAAAGAATCACCCCATGGTGGAACCGTTGCACGGGTGAAAGTCATGGATTTTTTAACGAAGAACTGTATTTCAAACTAATCAAAGCCAAAAAACAACATGGTTTATTATAGCGGAAATCCGGTGGATGATGCCATTGACCACCACAACCAGGAAGACAATTCAGATGACAAGTATGAGTACCCTCACCACTGCGTGTGCTGCGAAAAGGGTTTCGATAAAGGACTTGGAGTGAGAATTGGCGACGATAAGTTTTTTAACGAATGTGTGAAGTCTGGCCAGCACTTCGAGTACTTCCGGAACAAAGGCCTGACCGACAAGGAAATCTGGCAATTAACCGAAGAAGAGACAAAAGACATTTAAGCATGGAAACACTTTTTTTAATACTCACAGGCCTGGCCAGCGTAGGTTCCGCCGCCGGGATAATTTACGCGGTGAAATCTTTAATCTCAAAAGAACAGATATGAATTTGGTGAGTAGGACATTATCGGCGAGGGAGTGGGCTGCCAGGATATTTGCGGGCGAGGAAGTGACGATGAAGAAAAGAGATGCAAAGCGGTTGGTGGCGTATGTTGAAGACTTTGAGCCCTTTAAAATTACGACAACAGTTAACAAAAATAAAATATCAATTAAAAAGCAAAAACAATGCAACTAAAAAAAGCAAAACGGGAGCAGGTTAAAATTCGACTATCGATTGCCTCTCCGACCGGTTACGGTAAAACGACCAGTGCTCTGATGATTGCCTATGGCATGACCAATGATTGGGACAAGATTTGTGTCATAGACACTGAAAACCGTTCCGCGGCCTTGTACGCCAACCACACCTTCAAAACAGGTTTCACTGTTGGTGAATTCAACACGATAGAATTGCCAGCTCCTTACACGCCTGAGAAGTACATTGAAGCCATTAAGGCCTGTGAAAAGGCTGGGATTGAGGTAATCATCATAGACAGCGTAACTCACGTGTGGACCGGCCAAGGTGGCCTGATTGAAATTAAAGACAGCCTTGGCGGAACATTTGCAAGCTGGGCCAAAGTTACACCTAGATATCAGCAATGGCTCAATGCAATTCTTCAAAGTAGCTGCCACGTGATTACGACCAACCGGAAAAAGCAAGCCTATAATGTGATAACCGAAAACAACAAAACAAAGGTGGAGAAGGCCGGCATGGATGATCAAATTCGCGATGGTTACGATTACGAAATGACGATTGCCTTTGACATCATCAATGACAAGTTCATGGCTAAGGCAGCCAAAGACCGTTCTGGCATGTTCATGGATCAACCAGAGTTTATAATTACTCCAGATGTTGGTAAACAGATCTTGGACTGGTGCACTATGGGTATCACGCCAATTCCGGAGGTTTTTAAAACCGTTGCCGAGAAAGTTGCCGACGCAAAGGCTGAACTTGACAAGGCAGACGCAACAACTCTTGGAAAAATATGGAAGACTTTGAGTCAGGAGATGCAGGACAACTTGGATGTCCAAGAATACGGTGCTAAAATTAAAGCCAACCTCGGAATAAAATAACATTAAAAGGCGCCAGGCAGTAACCGAAAGGTGAATAATAAGTGCTCTGGACTGACCACAGCAATGAGCCGACCAAGCGAAAGGAACTGAACCTGTGGTGCTGATAGGCAAGCTATCTCGCTCCGGCGACACCGGAAACAACTAGTATAACGACTATGAAAATATTCAAAATAAGCTGCCACGCGATCTCAGAGATCATGTCTGGCGAAATAGGACTCACAGAGGCTCAGAAAGTTCGGCTCAGCGAATTGATCGTTCGCAAAAGAGACCACGCCGCCGGGGTAGATAAGATAAAACCGCTTACTGCCAACATGGAGGATGAGTTAAAGGATTTAATTATTAAACGCGATAATCCGCAACTACCTGCCGGTGCCAAAACGTATCTAAAAAAATGGATGAAGAAGAAGCTATTCAACCGAAAGGAAGACTGGAAAGCACTTGTGGTTGAAAAGGGTCTGGCCTGCGAGCCGATGGGTATTGAATTGATTGATCGAGTTTATGGTCTTGGAGGACTCAT
>CALBHK010000321.1 GCA_937894565.1 uncultured Chlamydiae bacterium | reverse complement strand
GGCTTTACACCCAAACTCATCGACGCTCTTTCTTTTCGCCGCAAACAAAACCTAAATATTTCCTTTGATGAAACTCTACAATTAATCCCTTATTACAGTCCTCATTACCCTAAAAAACTCAAAGAGATCCCTGATCACCCCTTAATCCTTTATATGCGCGGAGAAATCACCTGCCTGGAACGTTCTATCGCTATTGTAGGCACGCGTAATTGCACCTATTACGGAAAAGAAGTTGCCTTCCAGTTAGCAGAAGGATTGGCCGCAATAGGATTTACCATCATCAGCGGACTTGCCAGAGGCATCGATACAGCAGCTCATCTTGGCGCTTTGAAAAGAGGGCGCACGGCAGCAGTCATTGGATCGGGCCTTGCCCACATTTATCCCAAAGAAAATGAAGGGTTGGCAAAAAAAATTGCAGAAAACGGCATCCTATTAAGTGAATACTCTCCAACAACCCCTCCTCATGCTTCCAACTTTCCCAGACGCAATCGTATTGTCAGTGGCTTATCGATGGGAGTTGTTTTAATTGAGGCTCCCGAAAAAAGCGGGGCCATGCTGACTATGCAAAATGCACATGAACAAGCACGTCCCTGCTTTGTTATTCCAGGTCCCGTGGGAAATGATTTTAAAGGCAACCATGCCCTAATTAAAACGGGCAAAGCACTTTTGGTAGAATCGGCAGAAGAGATTGCCTCCCATTTTGATTCTCTTTTTTCTTACAGTCAAACGCTCATCATCACACCTACATTTAATTTTACTTGGGGAGAAAAAGAATTTTATGATAAGCTCCCCACGGAGATCATTTGTATTGATAGAATATTTTCTATTGTGAATCTTCCTGTTCATCAAATGCAGGTTATGTTAATGAGTTTAATATTGAAGCGGGCACTCAAAGAGCTCCCCGGCAAGATGTATAAAAAAGTGGTGGTAAATTAATGGCTAAGACGGGAAAAAAATTAATTATTGTCGAATCGCCCGCAAAAATTAAGACATTGAAGAAATTTTTGCAGGACCAAGACTTTATTTTTGAATCAAGTGTGGGCCATATCCGCGATTTACCGGCCAAAGGTTTTGGGATCGACTTAGAAAATAACTTTGAACCTACTTACGAAACACTACCGGATAAAAAAGAGGTCATCGCCAAGCTCAAAAACGCCGCCAAACAATGTGATATTGTCTATCTCTCTCCCGACCCCGACCGCGAAGGAGAGGCGATTGCCTGGCATATTAGCGAAATTCTGCCCAAAGGTACTAAATACCAGCGCATCTCCTTTAACTCTATCACTAAAGAAGAAGTTTTGCGCGCGATTGCCCACCCCAGAGAGATCGACATTCCCCTTGTTAACGCCCAGCAAGCGCGACGTTTACTCGATCGCATGGTGGGATACAAAATATCCCCTATCCTGAATAGAAAACTGCAAAGAGGACGCGGACAAGGAGTATCTGCCGGAAGGGTACAATCTGTGGCCCTCATACTTGTTGTTCAAAGAGAAAAAGAGATTGAACTCTTTGTCCCTGTTGAGTACTGGAACTTAACTGCAGAGCTTAAAACATCTACAGAAGAACGTCAATTTCGTGCCCATTTATGGTCAGTAGAGGGTGTTAAAGTGGAAAAAGAGGCTATTGAGGGTAAAGAAGTCTATTTAGTTAACACTCAAGAAAAAGCCCAAAAACTGCGCCATCAACTTGAAAAAGCCTCTTATAAAGTCGGACGCGTAGAGAGAAAAGAAAAACAACGCCATCCTGTTCCCCCCTTTATCACCTCTACTTTGCAGCAAGAGGCCAGCCGCCATTTGGGATTTTCGGCATCGCGCACGATGAGCGTGGCGCAAACACTTTATGAGGGTATCGATTTGGGCGAAGGCCCTGAGGGCTTGATCACCTATATGCGTACCGATTCTGTACGTACAGCGCCTGAAGCCATTGAAAAAGCACGCTCCGTTATTCTGGACCAGTATGGAAAAACTTATCTTAGTGAGCAAGTGCGTCATTATTCTACAAAGAAGAGCGCGCAAGATGCCCACGAAGCCATTCGTCCGGCCAACCCTGCTCTTCATCCTGATGCGATCCATTCTTTCCTAACCAAAGATCAATTCAACCTCTACCAGCTTATCTACCGCCGTTTTATCTCTTCGCAAATGGCCTCTGCCATTTATGACACCATTTCTGCCGACATCGAAACGAATACCAGCTTAATGCTAAGAACGACAGGCTCTGTACTTAAATTCCCCGGTTTTTTAGCTGTTTATCAAGAAATGGAAGATGAAGAATCGAAAGATGAAGAAGAGCGCGAATTACCTAAACTAGAGGAAGGACAGCATTTAAATCTGCTTAAACTGAATACAGAACAAGCTTTTACGCGTCCCCCTCCCCGCTATACAGAAGCCTCTTTAGTGAAGGAACTTGAAAAATCGGGAATAGGACGCCCCTCAACGTATGCCACCATTATGAACAAAATTCAAAGTCGCGAATACACTGTTAAGGAAAATCGCCGGCTTAAGCCAACAGAACTTGGGCGCATCATTGCTCAGATGCTGGAGATGAGTTTTGAAAAAATCATGAATACCCACTTTACAGCTCAGATGGAAGATGATTTAGAGCTAGTGGCCATGGATAAAAAAGATTGGAAGGATCTTTTAAAAGAATTTTGGGATGGTTTTTTACCCACCTTAACTCAGGCAGAAAAAGAGGCATTTGTTCCCAAACTTCTCTCTAATCTGGATTGCCCGACTTGCGGCTCAAAGCTGCAAAAAGTGTGGTATAAAGATAAATATTTTTATGGCTGCAGCCACTATCCTGAGTGCAATTTTTCTGCCCCTATCGAGCAGTTGGAATTTAATAAAGCAGACTATGCGCCTGACTTTAATTGGGACCAACCCTGTCCCACCTGCCAATCTCCAATGGTCGTGCGCCACGGACGCTACGGCTCATTTTTGGGATGCTCGCGCTATCCCGATTGCCGCGGCATTGTTAAAATTCCAGCGAAGGGCGAAGCTTATATCCCGCCTGAAGAGATGCCCGACTGCCCAGCTATTGATTGTCCGGGTAAAATAGTGGCTAGAAAATCGCGTTTTGGAAAGACATTCTATTCCTGCTCTACCTATCCTGCTTGCGATGTCATTGTGAATAATGTGGATGATCTAGAGACCAAATATGCTCACCACACCCGTACGCCTTACGAAAAAAAGATAAAAGAGAAAAAGGGAGCCAAAAAAGAGGCTCCAGCAAAGACTACAGTAAAAGCTTCTGCAAAAAAAACAGCTACCAAAAAAGCGCCAAAAAAAAGCAGCTCTGTAAAACGCGCTCCTAGAAAAGCAGAGGGAGAGATGAGCCCAGAATTAAAAGCCCTTGTGGGAGAAGAAAATTTACCACGCACAGAGATCACCAAAAAATTGTGGGACTACATTAAAGAGCATGATCTGCAAAACCCAAAAGATAAGCGCCAAATTCTGCCTGATGAGAAGCTAGCAGCGCTTTTTGGCAGCAAAGAGCCCTTGAACATGATGAAACTGGCAGGAGTTATTTCAAACAATCTAAAGTAACCCATCTTAAGTAAAACAAGATAAAAAAAGAATAACAGGATGAGAAGGATCGCCTCCCCAAATGCTTTGGGGGGCGGCAGGATGGGCAGGATAAATATACAACATGCGATTAACTCCCTTCTCTTTCCAAAAAATAAAAAGAGGAATGAAATTCTATTTATCTTACCCAATGCATTTATCCTGCCTATCCTGCCGGCGGAGCCGATCCTGCCCATCCTGTCATTAGACCTCTTGCGTAATTACATTTGCTTGCTAAAATTGCCTTTTTTGGCATC